>JBDRWH010000259.1:0-2503 GCA_039802325.1 Caldifarciminota bacterium | reverse complement strand
TAAACATGTCTGGCAGATACCCGGATTCGTTGACTTCTGCATAATATAAATCTGTCTGATCTCCTGATGAAGAACCTGTTGCTGATGGGGGTAAAGCGATTGAACTTGAATTTGGGTCTCCAATGATTACAAGGAACGTTGCCAGAGGACTACGGGTTCTTATTGTATCATTTATTGCTGAAGCAGTCCAGCCTGCAGCATTCCACATTCTTATTTTATATCCTTTTTTCTTTTTCCACTGGGCAAGTTTGTTTGCGACAGTCTGAGCCTGACCATTGTAAAAAATATCGTAATAAATGGGTAATGGTGGAACACCTCTTAGATATTCAGGGTAATTTATCACTGTCCTCTTAACAAACTCTTCCCAAACAGATGAGAAATCTTTCGCAATCGCTCTCTGTGTCTCAAGGATATCGCCACCGATAAAATCCACTCTTAATCTGACATTCGTATAGACTCTGATTCTTCCTGAGACTGGGTTATAATGAATTGGATAGACCCTTAAGGTTGCAAGCCTGTGACCACGTGCAAGTCCACCGTCACTTTCGTAGATATCAGCAATTTTATCTGGATAAAATGCATCAGTTGAATAAATCTTTTCATCAAGAACAAATTCTGCCTTTGCAGCAGGTTTCTTTATCACGCTGGCGAGTGCAGGCGCAATTCTTTTATCAATTCCAAGCGTTTTCAAATCAAATTCATTATAATCAGCAGAAATTACCGCTATCTGAATTTCTGCTCCATGAGGGACATCAAGAACTTCAGTCACCATCGGCAATTTTGGCTTACCAATCTCTCCTGTAAATGCATACTCGTCTATTTTCAATAAGGCAAATACTTCTTTTCCAGTATCGGTGAGTTTGCTTGCATCGTAATCTGAGAGTTCTGCACCAAACATACTAATGTTGAGTTGAACAGAGTGCTCATTTGCAGAAATGACATCTATTGCGGTCCTTTTGGGCATTTGCTCATTACCAAAAGGTATCCAACCTGCACACACATAACCTGCGAAGAGTAGAAACATCACTACTGCTACTTTCCTAAACCACAAAGATTCCCACATAAAACCCCTTTCCAATAGACCATAGATAGTTCCCGAGACTTAAATCTAAAAATGACCTCCTCACTATCTATTGCTATATGATATAATATAATCAAGTTAGATAAAAAGTCAAGAGTACAAATTTAGACTTAAGTCTCAAAATATTAAAATAAATGTCCTTTATTGATAATAAAATTTGACTTCAAGAATAAAAGTACTTCCAAACAACCCAATCCCATTTTCAATTCCGCATTGAGGATTGGATGCCTCTATATAGTAATTGACATAATTGTTATCATAGCCCCCTACCATCAACCGATAATATCCTGTGTCATGAAGGCAAGCCGAGAAAGGCAATTCCAAAATTGTATCTCTAATTCTACCGTACAAATACCAGTATAGTAGCGAATCCTGATAATAGAGCTCACCTATTATCAATTGATGACAATCCTTGAATTCAATTATCATTGTATCCAACAATTGAACTGTATCACCATCCTGCGGACAAATTATCTCAAATGAATCAGGTATGGTAGTAGTTCCTCTAAGTGTATCAAATCCTTTTGCTGTAACCTGCAAATGATAGGTCTGGCCGTGAACAACAGGAAAGGTATCTGAATTCACAAAAACTCCCAATTTTCCATAAATTGAATCTTCAACAAGTGTATCACAAATCCCATTGCCCGAAAGAATTACCTGAACATCCTCAAGGTCATAAATTGATTTCTCGTCCATTCCATAGGTCCTATCAACAACCACCTTTTGATATGGGACATTATTCTTGAGAATACAATAAACATTTAATTGCGGCTCAAACTCTTCATCATACTTTTGACAGGATAAAAAAATAAAAACAAACAAAACCGATATTCCAAACCGTTTCACTTTTCTAAACCATCCTACGAAACCAAATATATTTGCCATATCCTGCCTTCTCCTACCTCTTTGCCCTTTAGCCATCTTTAGCCCTTTTTCCGCCATTTTTATCCTTCAGATTATCATCATAAGTTTTTTCAAAACCTCACATTAAAGCCAAAAGAAGGTATTGGAATTGCAATTGGTGGGATTGAATACCCAACCCTTCTTGGTGGGTCATACTCCTGCCCGGTGTCGTAATCAAAATATTCGTATTCATAGAATAAAACATTTTTACGGGCATAAAGATTAATAATATCCAAATACCACCCACCATTCAATCCGAAGATTTTAATTTCTTTTTCGTAATGCAGGTCGAGTCTGTGGGAAAGTGGAAGTCTGTAGGCGTCTCGGCTGCCTTTTATATACTGCCACCAGTAATCTGGATACTCGTTAAGCGTGTCATTCTCCCATCCCAAAAATGTCCGATATCGTGCTACCTCCAGAGCATAAGGCAGACCGGTTCCCAGATACCAGCGTAAATCAAGTTTTCCGTTTTTAAATAACGGAATTGATTTCGGCACAGCAAATCCGAAAACAATATTC
>JBDRWH010000258.1:0-2513 GCA_039802325.1 Caldifarciminota bacterium | reverse complement strand
CGTTGATTCCCATATTTCCTTTGTGGAATGTTTATTCTCAGACTCTTCCGAGACATGAATACCAAGTGCATCTGAAAATGCATCAGCAATTGCAATCGTAAGTATACCTCCAATGACAACAATTTTTGAATGGGTCCCTGAATGAAGCCCCACCATCAAACCAAGGGTTGTTATTATCCCGGATGTTGAACCGAAACTAAATCCGGTCTTTAATGAATGTTTAAGCATTAACCACCTATCCTTTCGCAAGGCTAACCTTTAGTTCTGAAAGAACTATCGGCTTGTAAAGAAAGCCTTGCGGTACTGCTTCCATGGGACTGAAATTCCTACTCCATCCCTTCTTCACCCTCTTTCTCTTTCTTACCATTTCTGCCCTCTTTTGCCTTTTTCCGCCTTGTTTAGCTCTTTCATTTATATATCTATTCCGAACACCTTACGCATTGCCAAACCAATCAGAAAATTGATCACCGCTACCCCAAGGCTTATTCCTATCATTTCAAGAAATCTATCTCTAAATTTCAGTTCTTTTGCAACTGAGACATAGTAATTGAAAATGAATATGAGTAAGAATACCGTAATAATAGTCAGCCCCAGACACACAACGATATTTTCCAAAAGAAAATAGGGTAGAACGAGAATTACAATCGTTCCAATATAGGCAAGCCCTGTATATAAACCAGCCTTTATCGGCACTTTATCTGAATCCTCTTCCTTTGCAGAAAGATATGATGATGCACCCATTGATAGAGAACCTGCTATTCCCGTTATCAGACCAACAATTCCAACAATCTGTGTTTTCTGAAGTGCAAGCGAAAATCCCACCAGGGCACCGCTGATTTCCACCAACGCATCGTTCAAACCAAGCACTACTGAACTTACATATTTCAAACGTTCTTCCTGAATTAAGCTGATCAATTCGTTCTCATGCTTGTTTTCGTCTTTGATTATATTATCTACTTCGGGCGCGACCTGCTTTATTTCTTCGTATGTCTTCTGGGCAAGTTCTTCACCCTTCTCCATTAATTTGAGGCCAAAATTCAGACCGAATATCCGCGAAATCCAAACATAGAAAGATACCTTCAATCCATCCGGTTTAAGTTCTATCTCTGTTAGAGAGTTGAAAAATTGATAGTGTTTAAATTCCTCATTTGAAATCTTGAGAAGTATTTTTCTGTGTTCTTCATCGCTCGCAAATTTAGAAAGTTTTTTGTAGATATGGTGCTCGGTCAGTTCACCTCTTTGGCTGTCTATTATCTTCTCTTTTAGCTCTCTATCTATTTCAGGCATGATAAATCCTGTTTGGAAGTAATAAATGGACAGTGTCACTCATTAGAAATTATACTGAATATTCTATATTTTTCAAGAAGGTTTCACAAGACTAACCTCTGGTTCTGAAAGAACCATCGGTTCTTGAAGAGAATCTTGCCCTATTCTCCATTTAAGGACAATTATCTTCGCAAAATCCTGAACCAAACTCTATTGCACTTCTAAGTGGATATCCGAAACCAAAATAGAAATATTGTTGCAGTGACCCAGTTTACCCAATAAGATGGTTTTCTATTCGTCCCCTTCCTATTCCTTCAACTCCGATGTGCAATTCGGACACCGCAATGCTTTTATGGGAATTGCAGTAAAACAGAATGGACATTCCTTTGTTGTCGGTGCAGCAGGTGCCTGAGGCTTTGGCGCTGTCCAGCGATTAACCTGCCTAATCATTATAAAAAGCGCTAAAGCAACAATTATGAAATTGATGATCGTATTAAAGAAAAATCCGTAGTTTATCGTTGGCACGCCCGCCTTTTTCGCCTCAGCAAGACTCGCAAATGGCTGGCCTGAAAGATTTATGAACAGGTTTGAAAAATCAACTTTGTTCAGAAGTAAACCTATCGGTGGCATAATTATGTCATTTACTAATGAGTTGACAATTGCCCCAAATGCACCGCCCATAATAAAACCCACTGCCAGGTCAATGACATTGCCCCGCATTGCAAATTTCTTGAATTCTGAAAACATAAAAACCTCCTTGAAGTCAACCTACAAAAAGGGGAGGTTTATACCTCCCCTTTTCTAACCGATTAATCAATATTCCTTATTTAACAATAACAAATTCAACCCTGCGGTTCTTTGCCATATTCTCAGGCGTAGTATTCGGTGCCACAGGTTTTGACTCGCCATACCCCTTAGGGATCAGACGATTAGCATCAAGATTGTGATTGGTCACAAGATAATCCTTAACTGCACCCGCCCTGTCCTGTGAAAGTTTCAAGTTATAACTATCTGAACCTCTACTATCAGTGTGTCCTTGTACTTCAATTGTAGTGGTTGCATTACCTGAAAAGATTTTGGCAATTGTCTTTGCTGCATCATCAAGGACTGGATAAGATTCAGGTTTTATCTCAGACTTCGCCGTCTCAAAATAGACTTCGGGCAATACAATCTTGAATTCTTTTTTCACAAGTGCAATCTCCAGTTCCAGTTTCTTACCCGCTTCCAATGTTATTGTTCTCTCATAG
>JBDRWH010000257.1:1082-2530 GCA_039802325.1 Caldifarciminota bacterium | reverse complement strand
AAACTGTTTATTACGAAGAAAAAGAGAAATTTGAATTTAAAACAAGGTGCTGGTATTTTCAAAATGACCTGTACAATATGGGTAAGACACCAAAAGAGATGTTTTCCGCCTGGGAATTAAGGGAATTTATAACTACACTTTCACAACACATACGTTCTCGATTAATAATAAGTCTTGGAATAAAAAGTGTTGATTTCTCATTATGGAGAAAATTTTTTGAATTACTTAATTGTTCGCTCGTCGGCATTGAAACGATTGAAATAAATGCAAGACATACTCTTCGGGAATTGACTAAGTTCTATCTTGGGAGCGAAAAACTTGACGAATATATGACTCCCCCTAATTCAGAATCGCTCTGGAATAATATATCTGCATTATTCATTGAATTAAACAAATTGGGAATAGAATATAATAAAAAAGTATTTATTAAATTGCCGTTTCGGTCCGACCTTTTAATATTATGTGGTTTTATTAATAAAATTAAAGAGGAAAATAAAGATATTCATAATGTAGAAAATGGTATCGTGGGAGTAACCTTAATTAACACTATAAAGTCCCCCTATCCTGCAGTCTTCAATCTGATAGATGGTGAAAAAGTTAAAATGCAACAAGTTTCAGGGAGTTCTCTCCGTGCGATTCGTAACTGGTCAATAAAAGTCGTAAAGGAGCATTTCAAGGAATTAACAGTTTGGGCAAGTGGTGGGATAATGGACATTGAAGACATATTAATTAGCCAAGCCTGCGGTGCTGTAGGAGTTCAATTAGGAACTTCTATTATTTTAAATGGCATTGAATATATAGATGGCTTGGTAAGGCAGTATAAAAAAAATAAAGATAAGATGTTCAATTACAAGAAAATATTTGACAAAAAAATGGTGGGAAGCGAAAAAACTGAATTAAAAGAACAGTGTGCTTATGTTATAAAAGAAAAATGTATCAGATGTGGTTCCTGTTTGAAACTTGAGTATTGCGATGCCCGGATAAATAAATATGCTCGTTTATTAAAGAATAAAATAATAAAAAAAAATGGGAAAAAATATTTTATCCCGTCAAAATTTCTACCGCGAATCAATCCCGATTATTGTGGCGGTTGTGGTTTATGTATGCAGGTCTGTAAGCAAGGTGCGATTGCTATGGTAATTAAGACTGATAAGAATAATTATGAAAAAGGAAATGTCCATTTTTTATGGAGTAAGATAAAGATTTTAAATAGAGTTGTATTTATTAACCCGAATTTGTGCAATAATTGTTCTAACTGTACACCTATGGATCAGTGTAAGATGAAAGCAATTATGATTGATGATAATGTTAAAAAAGTGAATGTTAATTTATGCGCGAGATGTGGTAAATGTATTGATAAATGTCTTCATCATGCGATAAGCACTATTGAAAGTTTTGAAGAAAAAATTTTAGAGGTGAGACATTCATGAAAAAAGAATTAATTTTAG
>JBDRWH010000257.1:0-1072 GCA_039802325.1 Caldifarciminota bacterium | reverse complement strand
AGCCTCATCCTCACCAAGGAGAAAGAAGATTCTTGAAGATTTGAAAGTGGAGTTTGAAATCATCCCCGCGAATATTAACGAAGATGTGGTTGATAAAAGAAACCCTTTTATATATGTTCAAGAAATCGCCAGGATGAAGGCTGAAAGGGTTGCAAATATTTTGAAAGAGAAAAATGCTGTTATTGTAGCGGCGGATACTATCGTTTTAATCGATGATGAGCTATTAGGTAAAGTGCACAATAAAGAGGACATGAAGAAAATTCTGGAAAAATTACGCGGTAAATCTCACAAAGTCCTCACCGGTATTTCAATCATTGATACTGAAAATGGCAGAATTTTGCAAGATTATGAGGAAAGTGAAGTCAGATTTAGAAATCTGACCGAAGAAACAATTAATAATTATATCAATTCAATGTCTTGGCAAAATAAGGCAGGAGGCTATAATATTGAAGAAGTTGAAGAGAAATTTGTTGAAGAAATAAAAGGTGATTATTATAACATATTGGGGTTACCTGTAAAAAAGTTGAATTATCTTTTATCAAAATTAGGATTATCGCTGGAATATTTTATGGAGAAAAAGTAGATTAGAAAGGAGGCTCTATGAGCGTTTTGACAAGAGATGAAATATTAAAGGCAATAAAAAATGGAGAAATTGTGATTGAGCCTTTTAATCCTGACCAAGTTGGACCGGGCTCGGTTGATTTAACCCTTGATAATAAATTTAGGGTATTTAAGAGAGTCCATTATGTCTTTCACGCTATTGAGAGTGCATACAAGGAATTTATTAAGAAGTGCACCGAAATGGTAATTGTCAAGCCTGGTGATTATTTCCTTCTTATGCCCCATGAGACAGTCTTAGGCCAAACAAAAGAAGTGATTAAAACAGCAAACAATATTTGCGGTCGTCTTGAGGGAAGAAGCACATTTGCAAGGATGGGATTGCTTGTGCATATTTCAGCAAGTTTTATGCAGCCTGGACTACCAGGGAATACTCAGGTGCTTGAACTCAGCAATGTTGGCAATATTCCTCTTGCGTTACATCCTGGCGAAAAAATTTGCCAATTCATTTTTG
>JBDRWH010000256.1:0-2541 GCA_039802325.1 Caldifarciminota bacterium | reverse complement strand
CTGGGGTGTGGAATATTACTTTGAGAAGAAAGGAGGGGTAATCTCTGCAGTCTCTGGATATATGGGCGGTTCACTAAAGGATCCGAGTTATCAGGATGTAAAGACTGGCAAGAGTGGTCATTATGAAACAGTTGAGGTTACATACAACCCTGAAAAAATCTCATACGAAGAACTCGCAAAGTTATTCTTTGAGATTCACGACCCGACCCAGCCTGATGGTCAAGGACCAGATATTGGTGAACAGTATAAATCAGTGCTATTTTATAATGATGAAGCAGAAAAGAAGATTGCTGAGAAATTAATCGCAATATTGAAATCAAAGGGATATAACATTGTAACAAAGATTCTGCCCGTCTCCAATTTTTACAAAGCCGAAGATTATCATCAGGATTACTACGAGAAAAAAGGACAACAACCAGTCTGCCATATATATAAAAAGAGGTTTTAATGAAAGCGATGGTGTTAGAAAAACAGAATATACTTGAAAACCATCCATTAAAATTAAAAGAAATCCCCACCTCTGAACCACAAGGCGCTGAAATCAGATTGAAGATAAATGTCTGTGGTGTTTGCAGAACTGATTTGCATATTGTTGAAGGTGAATTGCCAGCCCATAAGATGCCGGTCATCCCAGGGCATCAGATTGTTGGCAGGGTTGACAAACTCGGTGAAGATGCAAAAAAATATAAACTGGGTGATAGACTCGGTATTCCCTGGTTGTATAAGACCTGTGGAAAATGTAGATATTGCAAATCTGGAAGAGAGAATCTCTGTAATAATCCGATGTTTACAGGTTATGATGCAGATGGGGGATTTGCTGAATATGTAATCGTGGAAGAAGATTTTGCCTATCCGCTTCCAGAGAATTATAATGACATAGAAGTTGCCCCGCTTCTATGCGCAGGTGTCATTGGTTATCAGGCATTTAAGGCAACGGGATTGAAAGATTCCGGAAGTTTGGGGCTATTTGGATTCGGCTCAAGTGCGCACATTTTGTTACAATTATGCAACCACCTCGGAATTGAAGTCTATGTAGTGTCACGGACTGAAAAAGAACTCAA
The DNA here is from genome assembly GCA_039802325.1 of Caldifarciminota bacterium. Lineage (GTDB taxonomy): Bacteria > Hydrothermota > Tepidihabitantia > SM23-42 > JAOAFX01 > JAOAFX01. Next base: position 1,480 of record JBDRWH010000256.1, on the reverse strand, counting down.
ACTTGCAGAAAAACTCGGTGCAAAATGGACAGGCAGAATTGATGATGATATGGAGACATTACTTGACGCAGTAATTGTCTTTGCACCAAGTGGCGAACTTCTCGTCAGGGCATTGGAAAAGATTGTTAAAGGCGGAATTGTGGTCTCAGCTGGTATTTATACCACACCATTACCAGGCTTTGATTATTCTCATATCTATCCAGAAAAGACCCTGACTTCTGTTGCCCACACATCAAGGCAGAACGTTAGAGGATTTTTGAGTCTTGCAGGAAATTTCAAGATTAGGACCGAGATAAACGAATACCGATTGGAAGACGCAAATCAGGCACTTTTAAACATAAAATACTCAATGGTTTCGGGTTCATCAGTTCTAATGATCCAATAGTCTTAACGTGAAGGAGCGATTTCCAGTCGCGAAAAAATTGACACTCCATCATATACCTTAATGCCCGAAAAGGACATTGATATTTAAGCCTTTGAATAATAAGACACTGCAGAGCCGATTTTTCTTGACTTCAGATTTACTTTTAATATAATTAGGCTATGAAAGGAGGCATAATGCGCTATCTTAAACTAACAATTCCTATTATATTGGTTGCTATTGTCTTCTTTGGTTGTCCAAAGAAGCAGGTGGTCAAGCCAGTAGAACCAGTCCCAGAGGAAACAACCGTGGTCGTTCCCAAAGAAACAACAGTGGTGGAAACCCGGCCAGCCCTTGTCTTAGACAGAATCTTCTTTGATCTGGATAAATCTGATATCCGCCAGGATGCTGCAGAGGTATTGAAGAGAAATGCCGAAATGCTAAAGATATATCCTGAAGTAAAAGTTATAATAGAAGGACACTGCTGTGAACTCGGCACTGCTGAATACAATTTGGCACTGGGTGAAAGAAGGGCAAAATCAGCGCGGGATTACTTGATGATGTTAGGTATTTCAGCAGACAAACTCTCTACCGTCAGTTATGGTGAAGAAAGACCTTTGGACCCAAAGGTATTGGAGAGAAATCGGCGTTGTGAATTTGTGATAATGAAGTAGGAAAATGGAAAATCAAGGAATATCAGGGAATATTGGGGGAAATCAGGGGAATTTGAAATTTTTCCCTCTGATAACCCCTTTTAAGCCCTGGCTTAGCATCTTACCTGTTCTTTACCTTTGCAGTCTTGGATGTTTGAACCGCACCCGGTTCAATAATTTTAACTGGCAGATGGATAGTCTGAGATACTACACAGCAAAGTTTGACAGCACCCTGCAACAACAATCAAAGGAAATATCCCAACTGCGCACTGATTATTATACAAAATCTGAAGAACTTGCAGAAAAACTTGAAATGCTCAACACAAGGTTGAGTGAACAGGAATCACAGTTAACCCAAATAAATGAAAGATTATCTCGCGGCAAAAAAGTATCTGCCGATTCCGAAGATGTATCTTCAGTAAGCCCTGAAGCAAGAATGATCTATGAATCTGCTTATCTTAATTAT
>JBDRWH010000255.1:0-2564 GCA_039802325.1 Caldifarciminota bacterium | reverse complement strand
ATACCACGGGTAATGTGGTAATTGCACAATCTACAAATCAGGGACAGAATTGGTCAACAGTTTATACTTCATCATGGACATCAAGCGCGTATGCAATACCCAAAGGTGGCCAAGGTGCCTACACCCAATCAACAGACAAGTTTGTATTCGTTGCCAGAAAATCTAATAATTCACTTGTCATCCTGGAAAGCGTCTCAGGTGCATCAGGTTCCTGGACAGAGACCGAATATGTGCATTCGCAAAGTATTGACAATATTGATGTGTCAGCGTCTCATAATTATGATCGACCGAGCGTTGTTGTTGCATTTGGATATCCATGGACATCAACTGATTTTAATGTTAGAATACTGTTTCGAATGGCAAGCGGTGGAAATTTTGTATCACAATTAGTTGATAACGATGCCATTATGACGAAAACTCCGGTAATATCCTGTGATGGTGAGTATGCTGGGAATAACGCTGGACCAGATTATTATCATTTGTCTTACTATAAAGACCATAATGGAGACAACTATTATATTCCTTTTGCTTTACGAACTCTCAATGATTCTACAGCCCTTGATAATATGTACTATTTTAATCCCAATTACTTTGAGGTTGTCGGCGCAAATGTAATAGATACCTTAGTTTCTTCTTTCGACTTTGGCAGGCCTTATGGTTTTTATCAAATGGATATGACAACGATGTGGAATGCTACACACAATCAATGGTTCCCAGCCATTGTATGGATGCGATATTATACCTCCACCAGCGACGCTGATCCAAGATTGTCGTTTCCGGATCAAACATACGGAATCTGGGAGCACAAAGAAAGACCTACTGCACGGGTAGATGTATCCCTCTCCCCCAATCCCTCAAACGGCTCTGCAAAACTTTCATATACCACAAAGAATCCGGGCATTGTGAAAGTATCTATTTATGATGCAAGTGGCAGATTAGTTGACAATATTATGAACGATTCTAAATCAGCAGGTACATATACACTTAACTTAAACAATCAAGGACTTCCCAATGGTATCTACTTTGTGCGGGTTAAAACACCTGAGGGAACTGCGACAAAGACAATGACGATAGTGCGGTAAATTGTAGGAGCGGCTTCCAGCCGCGATAATCAATAGGGATGGCTTTTGCCATCCCTTCTATTTTGAAAATGCTAATCTAAAAAGGACATGTTATAACCCAATTCTGTCGCCCTGCTCTGACCGTGATTCAGGGTTTCAAACCTAATGATTTTTCCAGATGCTGAAATAAGTTCAGCATGACAGATACTAATGGTGAAGCAGCCTCTAAAGATTTACCTACACTGAATATTGACTGCCCACTATAAAAAATTCTTTAACAGTTCATCAATAATCCAATCCGATTTTATGCCCTCTGCTTCGGCAGCGAAGTTTGTTATTATTCTGTGTCTTAAAACTGGATGGCATACATAACGCACATCTTCAAGATTTGGTGAATACCTGCCATCCATTGCTGCCCGTGCCTTTGCCCCAAGTATTAAGTATTGTGACGCCCTTGGTCCGGCACCCCAGGCAACATATTTCTTTACAATTTCAGAGGCATCATTATTATCAGGTCTTGTTCTCTCAACAAGAGAGACTGCCCTTTCTATGATTTCATCACTTACTGGCATACGACGAATAATTTTTTGGAGATTAATGAATTCTTCAGCACCAATAACTTTTTTAAGGTCTGCTGTATATGCAGAAGTTGTCGTTTTTACAATCTCTATTTCTTCCTTCTTCTCTGGATATCCAATATTTATTGTAAACATAAACCTATCAAGCTGTGCCTCGGGCAAAGGATATGTTCCTTCCTGTTCAATGGGGTTCTGTGTGGCAAGGACAAAAAATGGAATCGGCAGAGGGTAAGTCTCCCCTGCATATGTAACCTTATACTCCTGCATTGCCTGCAACAATGCAGATTGAGTCTTGGGCGGTGCACGATTGATTTCATCCGCAAGGATTACATTTGCAAACAAAGGACCCTTCACAAATCTGAAACTGCGCTTGCCAGTGGTTAAATCTTCTTCAATAACCTCAGTACCAGTTATATCTGAAGGCATCAGGTCAGGTGTAAACTGTATTCTGTTGAATGACAGATCAACAATCTGGGCAACAGTATTTACAAGCATTGTCTTGGCAAGACCAGGCACACCAATAATCAAAGAATGCCCATTGCAAAACAGTGAGATGAGAACCTGTTCAATGACCTGATGTTGTCCAACAATAAGTTTACCGATTTCAGTATAAATTCTTTCAGTATATGAGTTCAATTCCTTTATGCTTTCTGTCGCATTCTGTTTAGTCATGATTGTTATCCGTAATTGTTGACAAAAGGAATTTTCCCATCATAGAAGTCTTTGCGTTTTGCTTCAAGAAGGTCTTCTTGTTCTCCGCGGAATTTCGCAGCAGATTGAATAACAGTGCTACTATTTGTGCTCTTTAGATTTTCAACAAAACTTTGCCAGTTCAAATCACGGGGAAGATGATGGTCAATAACAAGTTGTTTGATGTTTGCTTTTTGCATTATTTTTCTCAAATAATTTGCGGCGCTGTCTATAT
>JBDRWH010000254.1:0-2573 GCA_039802325.1 Caldifarciminota bacterium | reverse complement strand
CCAGCAGTAAAACATTGTTGATTTAAACCAATGCGATAGCCTCCGCGTATTGCGAGAATATTTACTATTACAATCTCGCATCCAAGATTAATCTTAATATTTCGGTCATAGACAAGATCCAGAGCAGGTATGAAATCAAGGGAATGTACTGACCCTTGATATGCCAGACCAAATCTTATGGTGAGCGGTTGATTGTTTCTCGTATCAATGAACTTGACACCCTTACCAATGTTCATTCCAGAAAGGCCTAAGCTTAACCCAATAGGTGTGCGATATAAGAAACCAATTCCAAAGGAAAGTCCTGAAGCATAGTAATTATCCAATTTTTCATAAATGAACTTTGCGGTGAAACCGAAATGTAGTCCCTTTTCTGGCTGTATTCCATAAGCAATGCCTGCAGCAATATCATAATTTTCATATGTTCCTATTTCCCTACCATATTGATCGGTCCTTTCAATCTCTCCTGACCCTAAATACATTATGTGCGGAGTAAAGGTTCCAAACTTGAAAGGTAAAGAACCACCAAGACATTCAAAACGAGTATCAAACAACCATTCTGCGTGTGTAAACATTATTGACGGATTGGATAGACTACCAAGACCCGCAGGATTCCAGAAATAGGCACTTCCATCATCAGCAACTGCTACAAATGCTTCACCCATTGCGCAGGCCCTTGCTGCGACCCCGAGCTTAAGAAAATCAAGAGCGTAATCATATGATAAGGTGTCCTGAGCATATAAGGAAAGAATGCTTGTTAGTGTTAATGTAATAATAATCTTGTTTTTAAACATGATGACCTCCTTACCTAATGATCGTAAATTTACCTTTTTTCAGAATTCTGTCGTTTATATCGCATATCACATAGTAATAGTATCCGGAGGCAAGTAATTTTCCTGAGTTGGCGCGCGTATCCCAGCGGAAAATATCATAACTGTTTCCCGTGTTAATAGAACATAACCGTTCACCACTTATTGAAAATATCTGGATCTTACTGCCTGCAGGAATCTTGCTGAAATTGATGTAATTATGCCCACGTGAAGGTATGAATGGGTTAGGATAAATTACCATTTGTTCAAAACTGTTACCATTAAGGCTGACACCGATTATCGGATGATGAAAATCATCACTGTAAATCAATAGTGTATCAAAATATTCTCTGCGTTCTGATGGGGTAAATCTGACCGACATAACGATACTATCCAGTGCCGGGATAGTCTGGGGGAATGTTTGACCAATAACGGAAAAGTCTTCGCTATCTATTTCTATTCGTTCAATCACCCTGGGGAAAAAACCTTTGTTTCTGATGACAAGATTTTCTTCCGATGTTTGATTATTGGCAACATAGCCAAAATTAATTCCCGAAGGAGAAACAACGATGTCGTTTATCGGTGCAATAGCATATTTGAGTGCCTGATTTGTCCAATCAACATAACTGATATGAAGATAGTCTTCATCATCAAGAGCGATTGAGCAATAACCGCCAACATCATTAGTATCATCAACGATTTCTGTAAACCATATTGAATCTTCACACCATGCGTATTTCAAGCAGTGAACAGACTCAGAGCTGGCACGATAATAACATAAACGCGGTATCCCTGCATTATCAAGCAGCAGTGAGGTGCCACCCACATATAGATCACCACTTGAAGGCTCAACAACCTGTATTACCCATCCGCTGTCTGTACGATAAGCGTAATTGCAGTGGCTTGAACCCTGATAAGAAACATGAGCACTATTGTTCGTATCAACATCAATGCTTGTATAAAGACCACTAATTTGATATGACTCGACATACTCTGTTTGCCAGCCGCTTCCAATATTTCGGGCATACTTGCACCATAATCTACTATCGAATGGTCTATTCGTATAATCATGGTAACTGATATGGGGTAAATCAAGCTGGTCAAGGGCAATTGCGGTATATCTTCCAACATCGTCTGCATCATCTGCACATTCAATGTGCCAGGTACCATCAGTCTTCCTTGCATAATGTAACTGATATGTGGATTGCCTTTTGAATCAAGGGTGATAGATGTGTATTCACCGCGATTGTCTCCAGCCCCATCAACAGTCTCAATCTGCCATGATGAACCATTCCATAATGCATATTTCAAATCGCGATTGTCTTCATGGCAGTAACTTATATGAACATAACCATTTTTTTTGTTCACCGCAATAGAAGTCCAGTCTCCAACATTGCCTTGAGCATCTACAGTTTGAATCACCCAGTTAGTGCCGTTAAAATAAGCATACTTAAGATTCTCGTTGGTGGCATCGTAATAACTGATGTGCGGTCTATTCTGACCATCCAGGGCAATTGATGAGTGATAACCAACATTACCACCATCAATTGTTGTGGTCTTCCATCGACTGCTGGCTTGTCTATATCCAGAGGATGGTTTAGCAAAGTCCTTCTCTCCGACAATTCTAAATTTATGGCTTGAACAGCGATACCCATTGTTCATATCCATTATTTCTATACTATAATCCGCTCCAGAAACAAGGGTATTTGGTATTTGCCATTCATATTCATTGTTCCCATGGTAACCCTCTGCGATTCTCAACAGTAA
>JBDRWH010000253.1:0-2585 GCA_039802325.1 Caldifarciminota bacterium | reverse complement strand
AAGTCAATGCCTGCGTGGTAGGTAATGAGATTAATTGGTTAAAAGGTTAAATGGTTAAATACACACGACTAAAGCACGCCCTGACGAAGGTGAGGTTCGCTACCCCTCTGGAGTAGGGAATTTATTCCCGCAAAATGGAGTTAAGGTGTGAGCCTTTTATGCCAAAAATTTGATGTAGATACAATAGGAAACACCAATTCAGTTTTTCAGGATGTCAATGAATTCTGTAACAGTTAATTTGCCCAGCCAGTAGCCAATTGCATTGCCTTTGACATTGCCATGTTCATCATCAAGTTTTGTGCCATTTATCGCACTGATTGAGATTTCTATGTAATCACCATTCAAAAAATCACCACTTATAGTGATACTTGTATCCGCGGTTTGTAGCATTGTATCAACTGTGCAAGAACCCCAGAAAGCATAGATCCAGACAGTATACATTTGAGCATTTTTTGATTTCTGCCAGATGAGCTCACAATCGCTGTTGGGCGCGATAGGTTGGCGGGGTTTGATAATCTTGAATGGCTCAGGCATCTGACAACCTGCTGAGGCTGTGCCTACATCAGAATCTATCTGGAGATTATATTGAATACATTCCGGGGTTATGCTATCCTGATAATATGCGCAATAATGATCTAATGAATACGGTTGTAAAGTATCGTTGTTTACTATAACCATAAGCGTTTCAAATTTGGGGTCTGTGCTTATTTTTAAACCTATTTGGGCGCATGCCAAACACAGGCTGTCTGAGAAAATAGGGAAGTCGTAGATTACTTCTGGACCACCATCAACAAAAAGATGGACTTCTTCTTTTCTTGCACACGATACTGCTACTAAAGTTATTGCAAGGTAATAGATAAAGGTTCTGTTCATTTTTCCTCCTTATCTTAACATCACTACCTTGACCGTTGCCTTTGAGGTGCCCATCTGATAGGTCAAAAAATACACACCCGCAGGCAACTGACGATTCAAATCATCCTTACCATCCCAGATAACCTCATAATATCCTGCCTGCTTCTCTTCATTGAAAATAGTCCTGACTCTCTGCCCTAAAACATTATAAACTTCCAGACCATATCTACCATACTTACCCGCACGAAGCCCAAGTTTGACACTATTTCTAAATGGATTGGGCATTATCGTGATTATGCCTGAAGGCACCACCGGTCCAATCATTCTTTCCTCTTTTGAACTCTGCACAATCCCAAGATAGTATTGAATATCTTTTTCAGTTGTTACATCACTATAACTGTTTCTTTCCGGACCCAAGGTGACAATCTTTTCCCTGATTCTGTTCACCTCACGATAAAGATTGAAACCCGTAATATCACCGCCTGAAATCTGCCATTTTAAGTTTACAAAACCGCCAAAGTCCTGATAACCACTGAATTCTGCGATTGTTATCGGTGAAGGTTGGGCAGAGAATGGTCCATGATGGTCAAACTTGCCCCAGTTATCATAAACCCTGACCCAGTAATAATAGGTTTCTGAAAATTCAACTGCGGTATCAAGGATATTATAAAACGGTGGGTTTTTAGGATTGATCGTCTGTAATTGAAACCAGCCTGTAGTATCGGGTTGGGTATTTTTTAGTATCTGATAATGAGTGGTATTTTCTTCAAACTTGCCGTGCCATTTAATTAGAATATATTTATCACCACCTTTGAAGGTGATGGAGTCAGGCAACCCGGCTTCGGTGATTTTCATTACTCTTACCCAGCCATAGACATCAGGATAAGGCACAATTGGCGGATAATCAGTGGTAAAGATAATTTCATTTATTCCGTCCCCATTTACATCCCCGGCATTGCTTGTGTTCCAGCCAGTATGATATTCCCAGCCTACTGTGCCAGTATATTCAAGGTCAGGAATACTATCTGCATTAGGTCCGCCATGAAATATCATAATCTTTCCCACGCCATAGTTCCCTATTGAATAGGTCTGGTCTGCGACAACAATATCAACAAATCCATCTTTATTCATATCGCCCATACAATCAAGATAACCACAGGCCTGATTATCCAATCCCCAGTCAGGAATTGTATCTAAGGTTGGACCACCATAAAAAATATATACCCCACGCGGACCCTTAGGATAGAAACTGTAATTGCTCAATAGAATATCATTATAACCATCGCTGTTAAAATCACCGGCATTGGAGACAATTGTGCCAAATAGCTGCAGGAAATCATTGCCATATATAAACCAATCTGGTAGGGTATCCATTGGATTGCCACCAAGAAATACATAAGCCTTGCCTGCAGCTGCATCCCGTTCCATATTATTCGGTGCACCCACAATGATATCCTCATAACCATCACCATTGACATCACCGAGGTTATCAATGGCAGAACCGAGTTGCTCATAGCGGGCAGGAAAAGGCATCCAGTAATTACCACCATTGATAATGACATCAGGGATTGTGTCCAATAGTGGTCCGCCATAATAGATATATACCCGTCCCCGACACCGGTCATACCAGTTCCAGGAGGACGAATATTCAGCAAATCCGATAACAATATCTTTGTAGCCATCTCCGTTTACATCAGAGCCACATACTGCCGAAGGATTTCTGTCACCTACCC
>JBDRWH010000252.1:0-2604 GCA_039802325.1 Caldifarciminota bacterium | reverse complement strand
AATATTGGTTATGCACGGCGTTTTGGTCTATTTGGAATTTGTATTAAGAATTTTCAAACCAGAGTTGATACGATTTTGTTTACCGGGGTAGTGGGAGGAATCGGTTCATACATCACACTTAATAAACTTGCCATAGGTGCCAAGATTGACAATATTGGTGCTGAATTGATTCATAGAGTGGATGTCCCTGCGATGATGGGGATTGCTCTTAGATATTCGTTGCTTGATGATTTTAAAATTTTTGCAGAGATAAGGGGTAAAAATTTTGAAATTAGCAGTGGTTTGTTGTACAAATATGAAATGCTTCAAATATTTGCAGGAGCAAAATATATAAGACCTGAAGAATACATTGAGCGGTCCAGTTTTTCCGATTGTTGGTTTTCAGGAGGGGTGGTAGTGGGTTTTGATGAATATGAAATCGGATACTCATTCGTTTACACCGAATTTTCAAATGCCCACCAGATCGGAATAAAATTGACACCTGATTTATCTTCTAAAAAGTTGTTTTAAAATTTTTGTTGCATCTTTTATGTCAAGAATCCTGCAGTAGATATAGAAAATCACCAATGCAATGCAGGCGGTGAAAATCAAGATTACTATTTCAAAAAATAAATTCGGCTTGAAAAACTGCCCGAGATAATTGAACAAATATATTCCAATAAGACTGCCAATTATTGAACCCAGAGTTATCAGCAAGATATATTTTGTTAATTGCTTGATTTCAAGGCTACCCGTTCTTCTTGGTAAGAGGCTGAATAAAAATATGAAATTAAGAAATGCAGAGATAGAAGTTGCAAGAGCAATTCCGCGGAAACTCATTAACCTCATTAAGATGTAGTTCAAACAGATATTTACGCCAATCATTCCAAGGCTAATATACATTGGTGTCCTGGAATCCTTAAAGGCATAGAATGCGGATGCTACATTACGAAGTCCTGATGCAAATGGAACACCAACAATGTAAAATATCAATGCTGAGGCAGTGGCGGAGGTATCAAAGGCAGTGAATTTGCCGCGTTCATAAATTATTCGCGTAATCGGATGAGAAAAGAAGATTATGAAGATGGAGCTAAATATCGTTAATAGAAAAACAAGTTTGAGCGAATCCAGCAGGGTGTTACGCAATTCTTCCAATCTGTTCTCAACAACAAGTTTTGAAAGAGAGGGCAGGGTAACTGCACCCACTGCGATACCAAACAGACCCATTGGCAGGTGCATTATTCTAAAAGCATAGTGTAACCAGGTCATGCTTCGTTCTTCAAGAAAAGAGACCATGATCGTATCAACCATTACATTGATCCGTGAGCTTGCAAGTCCAATTGCAACCGGTATGAACAAAAATATCACACTTTTCAATGCCGGGTCTTTTAAATTCAGATGAACACGATAGCGGAAGCCGTTCTTAATGAGGGCTGGAATTTGTGAGCCAAATTGCATGAGACCACCTGCGAGTACACCATATGCCATGCCGAATATCGGGTCAATACCTTTGTTGATTAAGTATTGATACAAAATTACGGGAACGATAATTGAGAAAATGTTGAACCAGGCAGGTGCCACAGCAGGAATGAAGAATTTATTTTCTGTATTGAGATAACTCATCGCCCAGGCAGCAAATGCTACAAAAAGAAGAAATGGGAGAATTATACGCGCAAGTTGGGCAGTAAGTTCAAATTTGCCAGGGATGTTTCCGAACCCGAAAGCAATTATGCGCACAAGATAGGGAGCAAATACTACAAACAAAATTGTGACAAGACCAACAATTATGAATAGTAGGCTGAAGATATTACTTGCAAGAAGGTTTTGATTTGCTTTCCCTTTGTTTTTTTCTTCAGTAAGTATCGGTATGATCGCAGAAGAAAGGGTTGTTTCTGCAAATAGGTCTCTCAACAAGTCAAGTAACCGAAACGATGCCTGAAATGCATCTGTGGAAGTGCTTGCTCCATAAAGAAATGCAAAAATCATTTCACGGAACAGACCTGTAACGCGACTGATTGCGGTACCGAGCGTAAAAGAGCGAACACCCCTGGTAATATCTGCCATTTTGTGATTATATTGATATTATCTATGGTGTCAATCCATAACTTAGTATGTTGTTATACGATTTCGCTGCCTGTTTCGTTATGTGTCATAGTATGTTGCTGGTCTTGCTTTATGATTGAAAACAGGGTATTATTGACATGGTTGAAAAATTATATAGAATATCCGTATGAATATTCTTAATAGATTGTTGATGAAAAAAATAATTATACTTGATGGTGCTACAGGCACAAATCTGCTCTATAAAAGGTTGTTGCCAGGTGAGCCACCAGCAATTTTGAATTTGAAAAATCCGAATGCTGTATATGAATTACAGAGAGAGTATATTGATGAGGGCAGTGATGTCATATTAACGAATACATTCAGTGCGAATCCGATAAATTTCAAGAGCGATAAATACAAACAAGTCATTAGAATTGGTGTGAGAATTGCCTGTCGTGCCGCCGGAAAAAGAGCGATGGTGTTTGGAGATGTTGGACCGTTAGGTATTATGATAAAACCTTATGGAGATGCGGAATTTGAAGAAGTTTATAAGATATATTACGAAATTTTTAAAACATTTTA
>JBDRWH010000251.1:0-2612 GCA_039802325.1 Caldifarciminota bacterium | reverse complement strand
TGGATTATAAAGAGTTATAAAAATTCTGGTAAAGAATTGCCTGAAGAAGGTTCAGTGTACAATCCAACAATTGAACAAGTGTATGAAGATGCCCTTAAATCGCTTGATTTGCCCGATACAAAAGGATTTTATCAATGTAGAACAGCAGGTGATGATATAATGCATAAACCAAAGGAGATTAAAATGACTTTAGAGAAAGACCTGATTGATTTTATGATGGCAATATTGGATATTGAAAAAAGGCAGTTGATAATAAGAGTGAGGACAAAATATTAGTCTGAAAAAGGCATTAAAAGGCTAAAGAAGGCTAAAGATGGCAAAAAGGCGAAATGAATTAGAAAGCTAAAGATGGTTCAAGATGGTGAGAAAGGAAAAGTAGGGCAAGGCTTTAGCCTTGCTGGCAATAATAGCAATTTGGAAAAGGCATTAAGGGACTAAAGAAGGCTAAAGATGGCAAGATGGATAGAAAAGGCAAGAAGAAAAAAGATAAAATAGGAGGTAAAATGAAGTATATACAATTTGCATTTTGTTTGCTTTTGGTTGTGTGTCTTTCACTGGGCAATTCTCAGTCCGAAAGATGCTCTGCTGAACTGGAAGGTGGAGCGGTCTGGCAAAGCAGGAATGTTGTCCAGATACCAAATACATCTGCAGGCACAAGATTCTCGCTCGTTGAACTTGTTGGAACAGGTCCATTACCCTGGTTTCGTTTGTATTTTAAATGGCATATCACATCAAGACATAATCTTCACATTCTTCTTGCACCATTATCTTATACGAAAACTGGAACATTCAATACAGATATAAATTTCTGTGGTGAGACATTCCAGCAGGGCATTGCAACAGATGCGACATACAAATTCAATTCCTGGCGTATTGGATACAGTTATAATTTATGCCAGAGTGTGAAGCATAATTGTAGATGCTGGATTGGATTTACGGCGAAAATCAGGGACGCGAAGATAAAACTTGAGCAACAGGGGAGAAGTGCGGAGAAAACAGACCTTGGATTTGTGCCTTTATTACATATTGCAATGGAGAAGAAATTCACCGAAAAGTGGGGATTTGTTTTTGACCTTGAAGGGCTTGCTGGTGGACCGGGTAGGGCTTTTGATGGTGCTTTGAAAGGACGATTTTATCCCGCAAAAACCTGGAGTATTTCCTTAGGTTATAGAACTGTTGAAGGTGGCGCTGATATTACTGAGGTCTATAATTTTGCCTGGATACATTATGGATTGTTGTCTGTTCTGTATCAATTCTGATTTAGGTATTGATTTTTTTTATGAAAGGATAAAATCAATTATTTAATAATAGATGTTAGAAAATAAAGGGATGATTTGATCAATATTAGTATTTGTCATGCTGAACAATGTAATGCCGAATTTATTTCGGCATCTCATGCCATTTTCAGCATCCCGAAACAAGCTCGGGACGGCGTCTGAAAAATCATTACTTTTTGAGACCCTGAAATAAATTCAGGGTGACAAAATAGAAATTGTAATACAGCCTCTGAAGGTTTGTCCTACGTTTAATAAAAATTGGAGCGGCGTTTTGAAATAATAATAAAAAAGGGGGAATTATGAAAACCTTATTAAAAGCAGTAGTGTTTTTTGGTCTCTTTGTGTTTGTAATATGTTCGGGAAGTGATGATACAAAGACCGGCAAGGCAAAGAACCCACCAAAGATGCAAAAGTTTGTTACATATTCCTATAATGACCCTTTAGCAGGGATTGAAGTATTCCGTTTGCTCATTCCCGGTGACTGGAAGGCAGAAGGGGCAATAAACTGGGTAGCAGTCCCAGCCCTGCCTGCGAAGGTCAATTTTCGTTTTTATGATACCAAAAGTCGGGCTGAATTCAATCTCTTTCCAGCACAAGATTATTTCTGGACTGATAATCAGGGATTTTTGTATACGAATCCTCCTGGTTCATTACGATTTGGAACGCCTGTAGCCCAACCCATTGACTTGCACACCGCCTTCACCCAGGTAATCATTCCCAAATTTAGAGGACAGGTCAGTGATTTAAAAATTATTGAAGAAAAAGAAGTTCCTGAACTTGCCAAACTCGCAAAAGGACCACCAACCCAGGGTGTTACAGCATTCGCCGAAGCAGGTAAAATGAGGATTGAATACACAGAAAACGGAAAAGAGATGGAGGAAGAATTTTATGCGGCAGTCAGCCAGTTCATAATAAACATGCCAGGTAGTTATTATTCACCAGGATATTTTATAAACTACTGGTATATTGATTTGATATTCTCATTCCGAGCAGAGAAAGGGAATCTTGATGCCCAGACAAAATTGTTTCAGACAATGCTATATTCTTTGAAGGTAAATCCGCAATGGTATGCCAAGGTTGCTAATGTAAAAGAATATCTTGCACAACTTGTGATACAGAATATTCAGGCAACTGGAAGAATCAGTCAGATCATCGCCCAGGCAAGCAGTGAAATGCGCGAAGACCAGCAAAGGGCATGGGAATATCGTCAGGGTGTAAATGAAAAGATTGCGCAGAATTTCAGTGATTATATAAGAGGTGTTGACCAGTATTATGACCCATTTGCAGAAAAACGGGTAGAACTGCCTACTGGATATAAAAATGTATGGTCAAACA
>JBDRWH010000250.1:0-2622 GCA_039802325.1 Caldifarciminota bacterium | reverse complement strand
GTCCGCCAGGTGAATGGGGATTTGCAAGAAAAGAATATCTACAGGCATTCAAGTTATTCCGCGGTGAGCCGTTTAAGAAAAATTTTGACAACTGGTCCGTGGATATGAGGTTTAAGATTTTAAGCCAGTTTGAAACCGAGGCAATAAATTTTGCGAAGAGTTGTATAGAACACGGGAATAAAAATGACGCACGAAAAATTTTGCAGAAAGTCTTAAAAATAATCCCGGATTCACAAGATGCGATGGCATTGCTTAAAAGGTTAAATTAATTTTTGGGAGTTAAGGCGTGAGCCTTTCATAGAATTCTTACGAATTAAATCCACTTCCCTGATAATCCTTGCTTGAGTTGTTGAATAGTTTTATGGTTGGATGGTTACATAATCGGATTGTCTCATAATTCTGTAAGGCAATTTTTGGAGCCTGTGTCATAACTAACATTTAACCAGTATTGTCATGCTGAACAATGTCATGCCGAATTTATTTCGGCATCTCATGCCATTTTCAGCATCCCGATCTTCATCGCGACGGCGCTTGAAAAATCAACACCTTTTAAAACCCTGAAATAAATTCAGCATGACAGAGTATTGTAGTGCAAACCTTCAGAACCTATTCTTTTAAAAATCAAATCTTATAGAAATTAAACAAAAAGGCAAGGCGTAAAGCCTTGCCTCACATTTTTTCAAAATCGCCAATTAATCAATATTTATGAACAAAGGCAAAATAGCCCACGGCTAACCCTGCTCCATCCCAGCATAAGTCTTTCCACGAAAAATGTCCTTTTTTCTTTTTGTCATAAATTTCTTTTCCCAATCCCACTATCGCAGTAAATGATACAGAAAAAATCTTACTTTGATTTTCATCATGATTCAAACGATTAACCATTGTATGATAACTGAGCCCGACGATTGATGCAGAAAAATAAAAGTGTAAAAATTTATCCTGAGCAAACCACTTATCTGTTTGTGGCTTTATCACTGATTCCATTTCTGGTTTGACATTCAATTTTGGTTTAAGAGTGTCAGCAAGTGAATCTTGCTCTTGACCTATCCCGGTAACAACCAAAAATAAGATTAACACCAGAATCCTATTGAGATAATAATCAGAACATTTCATAAACTTTATATTGAAGGGTAGATTATTCCGAATCTATTCTTATAATATATACGGAGGAACAAGAAGATTAACAAAGAGATGAAAAGAAAATAAGGAAAAACAACTCCTACTATCAATATGAGCAATGGACCACCTATCCTAATTGATAATCTTATATATCTTTCGTCACCTTTAATTCCCGCGATTAAAAATAACGGAAATGAAATTAAAGCCGGGATCAGACAAATATAATCTCGCACAACAAGAGAAATCAATGTACAGAGTGTGATTAACAAAAGGGCAAACCGTGCTGAGTTCTTTTTCCCCAGTAAGACTCCGGTTGTTTTATATCCGCAATTTTTATCGCCATCAATATCAAGTATTGTAGTATTTACAAAGATTGCACTAACCGCGAATATATATGGGAGAGAAAAAGTAACAGTATTACTTGAAAATTTGTTAATTGTGAGCCAACCTAAAGAAAAATTTAGAAATCCATAACCAACACCATTGATCAGGAAATCAAAAAAAGGAACTGCTTTTAATTTGAATGGAGGGAAGGAATAGAAAACGCCGAAGAGAAATGAAATAATCATGAATATTATTAAGTAAAAAGGGAGTTTGATTGAAAGCATTATTGTGGCGAGAAACAGGACCAATATTGTAATATATGCTGAGCGCAAAGAGATTATTCCTTCTGCAATCAGGAGGTGTTTTTTATTTATCGCATCTGACTTTCTATCGGCAATTTGATTTAGAATATATAATATTGCAATCAATGAGGTATAAGCAATTATTGTACAAATGAATGTCTTGTTGAAATAGAATCTCTCACCACCTGCCTTATAATAGCCGATCAAAAAAAATGCCCAAACCGGAATAAGCAAAATCGGTCGGGCAAGAAAGATATAATCCCAGACTGAATTTTTACATTTCATAACATTTGATTTATAATTTCAAAAAATCAATTTGCATCCCTATCTGCATTGAATTCTTTGAATTACCTTTTATATGCTGGTTATTCTGAATATTAATAAATCCTAAATAGAATTCAAGAAATAATAAATTTTTATAAAAAACTCTGGCGCCGATATTAATATTTGCAGTATTCTGAGAAATTCCTGATAAGTAATTATCTTCGGGGAAATAAGTTCCGGGAATTCGTGGTTTCTCAGGTATCGGCCAGATAGAATTCACATTATTTTCACCTTTTCTGAGATAAGAGCTGTTTATAAAGATATCAAATTTTTCGTTTAAATGGTGGACATATTTTAAATACCATTCATCACAATCAGGGCCGTAAGGAAAACCTATCGGATAACCATAATACATATACCTTTGATATGGCGCATATATACAATATACCCATCTTGATAAAAGGTGATATTCAAAAATTAAGAAATTATTCCTTAAAAATAAATCGGTAAATTCTGTACCAAAGTTTATACCGAAGTGATTCGGTTCGCCATTGGGGTCAGGTTCAAGTTGATAATCGTCAACTAACAACGCCGAATAAAAAGCCCAGTTTTT
>JBDRWH010000249.1:292-2637 GCA_039802325.1 Caldifarciminota bacterium | reverse complement strand
ATTGCTTGAGGCAATAAAAAAGGCAAATTCTGACAATCCGGTAAAGGTAAAAGAGGCCTTGCAAATGATAAAAGATTTTAAAGGGGTTTCCGGAGAGATTACCTTTGATGCCTATGGAAATCCAGTTAAGAAGTTAACAATCTTGAGATATACGAAGTCTGGACAGGAGTTTATCGTCAGAATCACTCCAGAATGAATGTTGCGCGCACTTTATTCACAGTGTTTGTCATAGAAAATTTTTGTTAGTTAAGGTTTGAAATCATATAGCTGTGAATAAAATGCTATTTTGGAAGAGGAGCAATTCCTTTACTTTGATGATTGAATAAACTTTTGTACGCTGGATTTGAATGATACAACTCACTGTGTGAACCTGAGCCAGCGATTGAGCCATCTTTAAGATAAATTATCTTGTCTGCATTAATTACATTATACAACCTGTGGGTTATCATAATAGTTATCCTATCTTTGAATTCTTCATGAAGTGCGTCAAAAATTAATCTTTCCGTATTCACATCCAATTCTGATGTCGCCTCATCAAGGATTATTATCTCGGGCTTCTTTAACGCAACCCGGGCAATTGCCAGTCGCTGACGCTCACCACCAGAAAGCCGCACACCCCTTTCTCCAACCTCCGTCTCAAATCCCTTGGGCAGAGAAAGGATAAAATCATAAAGACCAGCAATCTTTGCTGCCTGAATCATTTCTTCTTCGCTTGCATTGACATTGCCTATTCTGATATTATCTGCCATCGTCCCGGAAAAGATAAAAGGCATCTGCAAAACTATACCTATCCTTTGTCGCAAATCTTTGGTCTTTATATTTTCAATATTTATGCCATTTATCAAAATTGCTCCATCGGTTGGTCTATAAAATTTTAACAATAGATTTATCAGAGTCGTCTTCCCTGAACCCGATTTACCAATGATTGCGATCTTTTCTCTATGGTTAATTTGGAGATTGATGTCCTTAATAATTGGTTTTGTCCCATTATAAGAAAAGACAATGTTTTTATACAAAATACTTTCAATCTTAATATTACCAAAATTAACATTTTCTTTTGTGTTGTCATATTCAATTGGTGTGTGGAATATCTCAAAGACCCTTGGTAGGGAGATTATTCCACGCTGGACAATGGCATTTATGCTGATTAAAGTCTGCACCGGATTGTATAAATATCCCAAAAATGCGGTAAAGGCAAAATAACTTCCCAAAGTTAGCCTATTTGCCATTATCTCCATACCACCATACCATAAAATGACCAGAGGTCCAAGTCCACCAATGAAGGCGCTAATACTCCCTGAAATCATTGATGTCTTTGTCAGGTCATAGTTCATCTGGAATAGATTGTTTAACCGCTGGGCAGCCTTTTGTACCTGAACACCCTCTAAACAGAATGCCTTTATCACAGGTATTGAACATAGTGTTTCAAAGAAAACATCATAGAGATGACGCCAGGTCTCCTGCAACTGAACTGTCTTGTCTCTAATCTTACCCGAAAAGAAGTAGGCTGAATAGGCAAAAGCGGGCAAAAACAGAAGTGAAACGATAGCCAGTTTCCAGTGGATAAATATGAGAGCACAAACACCGAAGATAAATGTTAAAGTGCTACGCACAAAATTTATTATTGTATCAGCAATCAATCCCTGAAGATTTGCGGTGTCCTGACCCAATCTTGTGGTAAAAAAGCCGACCGTCTTTTCATTATGGGCTGCGACACTCAAATCCTCAATATGGGCAAAGAGTTTTAACTGAATCTTCATTATCGCCTTACTGCGGAACAAGAATAGAAGTATTTCATTTAAAAAACCAGTGAGAATTTTAAAAATCATTAATAGCAATAAGCCGAGCACAATGATATTGAGTAATTGCATATTCCTTTGTGGAAACACACGGTCAATCGCATATTTAGTTAGGAATGGCCCAGGCAGTTGGAGAATTATTGTCCCCAAAGTCAATACTGCTGACCAATAGCCATATTTATAGAATTCTTTGCATAGTTTCAGAAAATTTGAATAATGTTTGATGTATTCTTTAATCTTCAATGTCTGAATAGATATTGAACTTTCAAGAATATCTGGGATTTGGTGTGGTCATATTCCCCAATATCAAATGGTGATTCATTACTAAAATTATGATTGGCACCAAGAAAGAAAAGGGTAAGTGGTGTTGGAGTAAATGAAAATAAGGGCGAAATCAATAAATTCTTGGTGCTGGAGTTATATTGTCCGATAACCCTGAAATTTATAAAGCGGGTAAATGTGTAGGTAAGGTTTAGTTCATAGGTCTTCTGATTATATATCCATTCACCATACTTTTCAGCCCAGAATAGATATTGGTAGTATTTT
>JBDRWH010000249.1:0-282 GCA_039802325.1 Caldifarciminota bacterium | reverse complement strand
CAAAATGATAATCAAGCCAGCAATAGGGATAAAGACTGTAGCCCAAACTTAAGGGTATAGAATAGTAGTTTATTGAGCGGGCATAGTTTCCAAACAGACCGAATGTCAAAGATTTGAAGGTGGAACTTGAAAAACTGGCACTATAAGACCACATATCATTGAACCAGATATCACGATAAAATTTGTCATCTAACTGATAAACAAATTGCGTGTTGATTAAATATTTAAATTGAATGGTTATACCACAACTCCGGCTGAGTCCGGTGTTTATCCCAAAGTATC
>JBDRWH010000248.1:0-2645 GCA_039802325.1 Caldifarciminota bacterium | reverse complement strand
AATTCCAAAAATTCCGAAGATTAGTCTGAAATTAAATAGAACAGCCAATGTGGAGATATGTGTTTACAATGCTATTGGAAGCAGAGTCTGGAATTTAAGAAAGTCTTACTCGCCAGGGGAATACAATCTGGTATTGCCAGCATTACCGAGCGGTGTTTATTTTGTGTATTCAAGGATTGATGAACAAGAAGAGGTGCAGAAAATTGTTATAATGAAATGATTGTAGTTGTTAGAATATAGAAGCTATTTATTCTTTCCGCAGCACTTTTTGTATTTTTTCCCACTGCCACAAGGGCAGGGGTCGTTCCTACCGACTTTAGGCGTTTCTTTTACGGATTGTTTTTTCTCAGCTGATTTACTATCTACTTTTGATGAAGGTTGGGCTTTCCTTGTCTGCATTATTTTGTTAAATTCTTTCTGATGTTCACTGATAGATTTTTTCAGGGGAAGTCCATTTCTTATGTAGCCATTTGTGTCAAGAAAATCAATGAGTCTTGTAATTATTTCAGGAACCTCTTTTACAAATTCCTTACCTATGGTCAGTTGTTCTGGGGTGTAGTTAAGAAGAAAGTTTTGAATATGCTCTTGATTGACCTCTCCTATTTCTTTATGCTGTTCAAAGAAGACATAATCAAAAAAGCTTTTGGCAAGATATTCAGTGAAGGTTCTTAATTCTTTTGATTTTGGTTTAACTGCTTCAGCAAACTCCCGGCTTAACATATTAGCAAGGTGAACCAGCCTTTTTTCTCGTTTTCTCTCTTCCGCTTTTTTCTCTTCAAGGTCAGTTATCGTCATAGTGAATTTTATCCATTTGGCGATGAATGTCAATATCGGGTTTTTATTTTATGCAATTAACCATTTGAGTGGCTAAGTTCAATTCTTTGCTTTTTACCCTTGACGAACTGTTTTTTACGATTACAATATTAATAGCAGGAGGCTCTTATGAAAGTGAAGGGGAAGATTATGTTGCTAATAATCTCGATAATTAGTTTTTGCCTCGCGCGAAAAGAAAGTAATATTGTTCCATATTTATCTACAAATACATATCAGAACCCTGAACAAAATGCGATTTTTGCTGGGCAGAAGTACTCAATGGCAATTCCGCAATTTGGTGTAATATCAAACAGCAGGTACATTCCTGAATCTTATAGAGATGCAACCAAGATATGGTTCTCCAATGGCATTGCATTTGATACCTGGCTTTTAGGCAAGACCGGTGAGCCTGAGTTGCCTCCAGAATTGAAAATTGAATATCATGATGATGAAACGGGCTATTATATTGTCCAGTTTTCAGGACCGATTTATGGAAAGGAAAAGGACTATCTTGAGTCAATTGGCGCAAAGATTCATTTCTATGTTCCGAATTATGGATTTGTTGTTTCTCTAAATTCAAGGGCACAGAAAGATTTGCTTCTTTCCAATCCTGAAATCGTCTGGGTTGGCAATTATCAGCCTGCATATAAGATTTCTTCACTGTTCAATCGGGTTGGTGATGAGCATAAGGTGATGATTCTTTTATTCCTTGATGCGGATATTCAGCCGGTGTTGAATAATATAAAAGAAATCACCCGTCGTAATGATTTTATAATTTCCGATAACGGGATAAACAAAATCATTCAAGGGGTGATAAATAAGAAAGATATCAGTTCCCTCGCACTGATAAAAGAAATTTACTGGATTGAGCCACATATGCCACCAAAACTTCACCTAATAGATGCTCAATGGGTTGTGCAGAGTGGTGTTTCCAATATTCGTAGCATTTGGGATAAAGGTATTACAGGTAAGGGGGAAATTGTTAATGCACTTGATACCGGGATTGATGTGGACCGAACACCATTTAGAGACGGGGGACCGCCAATACCAAGTTGGGGTTATTTTCCAGACCATTTTAAGATAATTGCCTATGATTCTGCGTGCCCTGGTGTCCAATTCGGCGATGCTGGTTCTTATCACGGTTCTACTACTACACAGATTCTGTGTGGTTATGATTCAGCAACAGGAACAGATTACTATGAAGGATTAGCATTTCAGTCAAAAATCTATTTTCTTGATGGGGGCACAACTGGTGATACTTTATGGATTTGGCCTGACTTAAATGAAATCTATATCAAACCTTACAATAGCTATTATCCACCTACCAGGGCTCATATAAGTTCCAATTCTTGGGGAGCTGATGTAGGGGGTACTTATACGCTGTTTTCTTTGCAGGTAGACCAATTTATGTGGGCGCATAGGGATTTCTTGTTTCTTTTTTCTAATGGGAATAGTGGTCCGGGTTTAAACACGGTTGGAGCACCTGCTACTGCAAAAAACTGTGTTTCAGTTGGTGCTACCGGCAATGGAACTTCAGCAAATACAATTGCGTCTTTTTCCAGCCGTGGTCCAACCGATGACGGAAGATACAAACCAACTGTGATGGCGCCTGGCAAAGACGTTTATATAATGCCTGGGGGAGGAGGTATATCTGGGACAAGTGCGGCGTGTCCAATTACAGCGGGTGCAGGTGTTCTTGCAAGAGAGTATCTAAGAGAAGGTTGGTATCCAACAGGTATGAAAAACTCAACGAATGGATGGGACTATGTTAGCGCAGCAATGGTCAAGGCAATGCTTATAAATTGCTCAAGCCCTAATATTGGTTCTTATTT
>JBDRWH010000247.1:0-2668 GCA_039802325.1 Caldifarciminota bacterium | reverse complement strand
ATTGAAGGTATAGAATTTGTGCCATTACCCGTTGTTGAAATGGTTAAGAACTATGATGGATACAATTTACGCTGGAATGATCTTGAGGTCGGTGCGATTATCGGATATGGTGTTTATCAAAATGGAAGTCGACTCAATGAGAATATAGTTGCTGAAAATAGTTATGCTGTAAAGACCATCGGTAGTTATGAAGTAAGGCCTGTGTTTATTGGCGGGTATGAAACAGCCTTAACAACAACTGGATTAAGTGCTATTGATTCGGACTGGAATAGACCGAATAGTTTTTCTTTTATGCTTACCACTTCTAATCCGAACAGGGGTAATGTGCAATTGAAATATGAACTGCCGGTAGATTCAAAGGTTGAGATTGTAATTTATGATATTACAGGCCGCCTGATAAGAAGACTCTTCAAAGGAACAAAGGAATCAGGATATCATTCTTCATTTTGGTCAGGTGACGATGAATCCGGCACTCTTGTACCTTCGGGTATATATTTTATTGAACTGAAGGCAAGCGAATTGAGGGTAAATAGAAAAATCATTCTGCAAAGGTAAGAAGAAGTAGTAACAAACATATTCAGGATTTTTTTCCATTCCTATTTTATCCGTCATGATGTGTGGCGGACTCCTCAATAAAGGGGGAGGAAAGATAGGGAGGAGTCAGAGGATGTCATTCTTGACATACGCAAAAAAATGAGGATAATACTCCATTGAGGAGGTATTCTATGAAATCGAAATTATTTGTTATTGTGTGTGTGCTATTTTCTTTTGTTTGTGCCATGGGCGGTAAGGTAAAGGTGCCCGAGCATGCAAATCAAGACATACAATCTGCAGTGCAAGGTAATAACTATTTCTGTTTCAATCTCTACAAAAATTTAAGCGAGAAAGAAACCGGCAACATTTTCTACTCTCCGTTCAGTATAACCATGGCAATGGCAATGTTATTTGAGGGTGCAAAGGAATGGGTTGCTGAAGAAATACAGGATGTTTTCAGATTCTCCTCAGACTCAAAGACTCGTCAGGAGGCTTTTCTTTCACTGTATCAGCAGTTGAATAAAAAGAATGCTAAGTATAAACTGAGTATTGCCAATGCTTTGTGGGTGCAAAAAGACTATGCAGTTTTGCAAACATATTTGAAAACGATTGAAAAATACTATGATGGTTACGCCAGAAATGTGGATTTTATTGGTGCAACTGAACAGACACGACAGACAATAAACAAATGGGTAGAGGAAAAGACTAATGACAAAATAAAAGACCTTTTTCCGCCCGGTTCTTTGAACCCGAATTCAAGGCTTGTGATAACCAACGCAATATATTTTAAGGGAAAATGGGTGAAACAATTTGATAAGTCATTGACTATGGAAGAAGATTTCTGGGTGACAGAGGCAAGGTCAATAAGGGTGCCAATGATGAAACGAATTGACCCGGAGGCAGTATACAATTACGCGCAGACTGAAGATATGCAATTGCTTGAACTTCCTTATGAAGGTGATGATTTATCAATGATCATTATTCTGCCCCGCAGGCATGATCTGAAAACAATAGAAGACAGATTGAATTCTGATAAATTTGAAGAGTGGAAAAGACTTTTGTCCGAGACGAGGGTAGAAGTATTTCTTCCCCGATTTACTTTCAAGACCAAATATAACCTTACGGTGAATCTTTCTGAACTCGGGATGCCCAATGCCTTTTCTGCGCATTGTGATTTTTCTGGTATTGATGGCACGAGAAATCTTTATGTTCAGTCCGTGGTTCACCAGGCATTTGTGGATGTGAATGAAGAGGGAACTGAAGCAGCTGCCGCAACCGGCGTCGTGGTCGGGATTACCTCTGTTGGTCCGCAGATTCCTGTTTTCCGTGCTGACCACCCATTTATCTTTGTGATTCAGGAGAAAGATACAGGTAATATTCTTTTTATCGGCAAGGTCGTTGAACCAAAATCATAGTGACATATCAACATAAAGAACTTGCTAATGGTAGATGGTTTGAATTTTCTTTCATTGATCAGGTGGCGAACATTGGCAGTGAGGTTGTGCGAGCGATTTCCTGGCGAGAGAAAAACCGTGAATACAGTATCAAGGCAATTGAAAGGGCACTGGAACTCCTTGATTTAACTGTTGCTGACAAAAAGAATAGAGGACGGCTGAAAGAGTTGTTACGTTTACGTGAAGTGCTTGTTGATTATTTCTATTTTGACAATCAGTATGGTTCTTCTGATAAATTGTGGCATAGTTATTTTTATCCATTTTTTCATGCAGCAAGGAAGGGGAAATGAAGGTTGGAATAATCGTTGCATCTGAAAGAAAGAATGGTAACTGTGACCTTCTGGCAAGGTATACTGATAGATATTTAAGAGAAAAAGGCACTGATTCTGCAATTGTATATCTTAGAGATTTTGAAATCAAACAATGCCAGGGATGTATGTCCTGCGTGTTTAAGAGTATTAAATGCAAACTTGATGATGACCTTTATACACTTGCTAATAAGATTTTAAATACAGATGCGCTTGTGTTGCTTGCACCAACCTATGTTCTATCAATCCCGGGCAAATTAAAAATGTTTCTTGATAGATTTTTGTGTCTGTATCCTTTGATAAAAGAAAGACCAGAACGACCTGCGATTAGTTTTGGTATTGCTTCGCCGATTGACTGGAATCAGTTTCAAT
>JBDRWH010000246.1:0-2669 GCA_039802325.1 Caldifarciminota bacterium | reverse complement strand
ATGACGCATAGATTGATTTTTTGTAAAAATCAATAAGCTCTCTGTTAACAGCACTATCCTGAAGAAAAACATCCCTTCCACCAAATTCCCAGACTAATTTAGTAAAAGTTATGGGATCACCGATAACCTCTTTCCATGAATCTGGGTCCTCGGGATTAACCGGAGTGAATAGAAACGCATATAGATTATACATAATCCTGTGGGCAAAAGACATTGCAAGTTCCTCGTTGTATAAACTACCATATTGGAAAAAATCCTTCTGCACATCACGGGCAGTCAGGAAGTTTGCCTCAAAGCCACCGATTAGAGCGAGTGTGTGGTCTTCGGGGGTAGCATTATCAGGCAATTTTAGTCTGCCGTAAATCATAGGGAAGGTAATCTTCTCAATGCCGAATTCACCTCCGGCTTGTTTTGTGCGTAAATAATGTCCAAATTCATGGGGTAATGACATTGTGATCCAGGTCGTTGTAAATCTCCAGCAAAATCCGATACTATTTCGTAAAATACTATTTTTCAATTTTCGCCCCATGCTCCTGAAATAAATATCATTCAAAAACTTAACTGCAGTCCTTGAATTTTCGGTAGAATTCAAAAGATTATAATTTGTTGCAAATAGAATTTGATAATCTCTATGGAAACATATATTTGTAGTATCTGTTATTTTTGCGTTGTTTGCTTGTAGCACAGATAAAATGGAAATACAAAGTAAATAAATCATGTTAGGCTTTATTTTTCTTTTTCAATACTTTATTGGCTGCCAATTTACCGGTAAGGATAGACATAGGGACACCTGCAGGACTATAGACCCATTGCCCTGCCTGAAAAACGGATGGTATCGGGGTTAAAACTGCGCGGGCTGAAGATTGTATCTTGCTTATAACCGGCATATGCTCTTGAAAAGCCCAGCCTGTTATTGCCCCTTCAGAACTGCCCACTCTGTTTTCAATGTTTAACGGAGTAAAAGAAAAATGGCGAATCACTTTTTTCTTCAGCATTGGATATACCGAATTGGATATGACATTCAAAATTCGCTCTTCTATTTCAATTCCAAATTCTTCATACCAGCCTGCATCTTGCACTTTCTTGAACAAATCGTATTCTGTAAGGAAACTGATAATTAATCCAGTTTTTGCCTGAGGAACCAGTTCAGGATCTTTCAGTCCCGGAATAGATATTTCATAGGTATTAAATTTTATAAACCTATCCAGCCAGGACAAGATATTTTGTTTTTCAATTTTTGCAAAATTTTTTAATAAATCATAAAGTTCTTGCCTGTGTATATCACCCAAGCCCTTTTTTGAAGGTGTATAAAAGAAATGCCCGTGAGCAATCTTCCTGAAACTTTCAAGTGGTTCATCTACCTCTAAGAAAAGAGTAAAAACAGAATCTCCACCCCTATTATTCAATAAGAGCCTTTTCCTATCTTCAATTCTTCTCTGAATCTTTAAAGGAAATTTCCCAATTTTTACATTGCGGTATAATGTCTTTGAATCAGCAGCCCAGATTAAATTTCCATATTTATATACGTTGCCATTATGATCTCTTAAGAGGTTTTCATCAGCAATTACATCAACAATCTTTGTTGTGGTTTTTATTTCTCCACCATATTCTATTAATTTTTTCAGCATTGCTTCGGATAATCTGCCCACCCCACCTTTTGGATATATATAATCAAGATATAAAGAAAAATAACTGAGCGCAAAAAAAGCAGGTGTGTTTTTGAAGAAGTGCTGAGAGATAATGTCTATCAATGACTGATTATTGGTTATATTCTTTAGATAAACTTCTATTGGCATATTCATACGGTTAATTTTTCTAACAGTCCAGAGAAATTTCGGAAACCAGGGTACAATTTTTTCAAAGACAAATGATAGATCATGTTTTAGATCATTGAATACGGGATTTTCTATACCGTATAACACCTCCATGTCCTTCATTATCTTTTTTATTTCTATTATTATACGGTCAATATCTTCCCCACTCTCGGGATACAACTTTTTCAACATATTCTTGTAATTTTCAATACTATTTTCATTTTCAATATTTATGATGACATCTTCCACACCGACCGAAACTGGGCTTCTGACAAATTCAAGATTGATACCCAATTCATGTAACATGGGTCTGATAATACCTGCATCTTCAAGGGCTCTTACACCCGCATCAAAATGGAAACCATCCCTGTTAAAAGAACTAACAAGCCCTCCGCATTCATTATTTTTTTCAATAAGCAAAACTTTCTGTCCTGCACGCGCAAGGTAAACCGCAGCTGTTAAGCCTGCAATTCCGCCGCCGACAACTATTGTTTCGTAATCGTTTCTATCCATATTTTAATTGATCAATCCACTCAATCCCAAACTTTTTTCCCAAAGCTCTTGTGCTATTTCTTGATCCCGTGCAGGTGGCGCAGGATTTTCTTCGGTAGTCAGATTAAAAAACCTACCACTGATACCATCCATATCTTTTGCTACCCCGAGATAATACAATGCCTCTGCGGAAATTTCAGGGGATTTCAGCATTTTATCATAAATGTTTTCCTTTATCCAGCGATATACTGGACCGTTTTCCTTGCCGGTCTCTGTTCTCACTGCGCCTGGATGCATTGCATTAATAGTGACACCACTATCCTTGAAATATTCATTAAAAATAAGCATAGACAAAAGTTGGGC
>JBDRWH010000245.1:0-2690 GCA_039802325.1 Caldifarciminota bacterium | reverse complement strand
CTGGTAGGGGATAAGAACTTGTTCTATCATCCTGGCTGGTAATTTTTATCTTTTGCCAAAATGGCACTGGCTGAGTTTACTTGGCTTAGAAAATTAATGATTGAATTAGAGGCATAGCACAAGAGGCAGCATATGGTCGGACGTATAGGAGCAATCTTGCTGATTATTATGATAATTTTCTGGGTGGGGTGCAAAGATAAAGAACCGATAGTAGAAATCACCAATCCCCAGGATGGTGAGATCGTTGAAGGCATCGCTGAGATCACTGCCCGGGTCATTGATGGTGAAAATATTTTTACTCTGGGATTTTTTATTGATGATTCACTGGTGAAATTCTTTGAAGAAGAACCATATTCATATTTATGGAATACAATTCCCCTTCCTGATAGTTCAATCCATAAAATATACGCAAAAGCAGGACTTGAAGACGGCAATTATGTGTATTCTGAGACAGCTTCCGTTATGGTTTATAATATCTTGCTTTTCTATGACGATTTTGAATATTACTATGTACACGATTACCCTTCTCAATACTGGTTTCAAATCTGGCCTGGAATCGCTGAAAGCACTTATGTTGATACACTTTTCGCTTATGAGGGATCTAAAAGTTTCCGACTCTGTGGTTCTTCACAATGGGTCAGAACCGATGTTGTTGAACTTGATTTGACAAAATTGAATAGACTCACCTATGAATGCGCCTTGATGATTCCAGAAAACAGCCCTACTGGTGCGCTTGTCGGTTTCTTTGTTAAATTAAGCCCCACACTGGGCACAATATATAATGGCGTCCTTTTTGACTTCAATGATAGCTTGATCTATGTGCGGGGTGTTGACCCACAACCCACAGGATATGAATGGCATCGAAATTCTTGGTATAAGATAAAAGTAAGTCTTGACTATGATAGTTTATTGCTTGATGTCTGGATAAATGAACAGAAGATTGCTAATAATGTTCCTGCAGCAGAAAAATCAATTTCTGATACCTTTGCTATATCCACCGAATACGGTGCAGGGGGCGCAGTATATTTTGATAATATTAAGATTTCAAAAAGATAATCTTAAAACTGACCGATAACCTTTGCGGAAAGGTTGTGGTTTGTGTGGCTATAGAAAATTTCTGATTGATAATCAAATTGGAGATAAAGGAATTGTATCAAATTCACATTGAGCCCGACACCGGGAATAACCGAATACTCAACGGGCTTCAAAGAACTGACTGCTTTTGCTCCTGCCAGGCTTACAAACAGAAAACTTTTGCCCTTAAACTGAAATAAGACTTCTGAGGCAAGTTTTACATTAGATTGTTCGCTTCTCACCAAACCATAGTTTTCAATATTGTTTTGAAAATCAGTATATAGTTTCGCACGCAATGAGGTGGATAAAGATTTAGTCCACACGATGTATAGATTATGGTCCGTCTTCTGTGGATAGGCATACTGCCTTCTCCTTGTATAATTGGTATTGAATAAACCAACGTTTTTTAAATCATACTCAACGCGGACTTCATCGGTATATGCTGGAGTTAATTCACAAAAATAATAATATGAAAAACCAGTTTCGCTTATACTTTCTTTGAGCCAAATGAATAAATCGCTGAGTGGTGTTATTTGAAGTGTAACAAAATAGTTATTTGAATTATTGAGACTTGATATTCTGTTGCTTAAAACAGGTTTAATCAATACTGGTGGAACTGCAAAATCTTCCGGCATATTTGATAGGTATTCATTAAAACTTCTACTCGCACCAAAACCCAGATTTATCAATGACATTCTATGATACCAACGTCCAGGTGCAATATTAATACCATTATAGAAATAGCCCTTTAAGGATAAATCCTGGGCATGAACTGAACTATATTCCAAAATATTCCCCTCATAGTTTGAGATATAATATAAACCAGGGATTACATCTACATTCGCTGTGAACCGTAATTCACTTTCATCATTAGCCTTTTCATCAAATTGATAAAATTTGCTATTCCTGAAATTCCAATTCAGACTTATTGGAAAAGCCATTGATAAATTCATAGTTAGATAATATTCAAAAATTTTGTCTTTCTGGATTTCTGACTCAAGTTGCTCATTATTTGTTACTGAACTAAATTTTAACTTTGTATCTTTCAGTTCCGCGTTACAGCTGGTCCCAAATTTTATTTTCGTCTTATTATACTGTGAAAGGAAATCTCTACCAAAAGACAGATAGAAATTGGGTAAATTAGGATTAAGATACATAATTTTACAATTATTGTATTGAAGAGAGTGTTGATTATCTGTTGTATCTGTTTGATATTCTCTTTTATGACTTCCTTCTAATTTTATATTCTGTAATGGTTCAATCCTCAATCCGAGTTCGTATTCTTTAGTTAACTTCCCAAATCTTTTTTGACTCATGCCGAATGTTTCAAAATTTTTATCAAGATTAAAATAATCGGCGGTCAATCCCAAAACGCCGCAGTTTACAAGCATTTCATATTTCTGGGCGTATGCTTTATCTTCATTGACAGCAATCTGGGGATTTAGTTTCAAGCCTTTATTCTCGGCATTCTTTTCAAATTTGCCTGTCACAAACAAAAGACTTTCACTTTTGATTACGGCAATTCCCGGTGCGACATTCAAGCCCTCGGTAATTGTTATATTGGGTTGAGTAGAATAATAGATCTCTTTCCCTTCCCTTTGAATCCACATATATTG
>JBDRWH010000244.1:0-2698 GCA_039802325.1 Caldifarciminota bacterium | reverse complement strand
TAATTGACGGAATATCAGGGTCTACTGCAACCGCACTTATTTTTGCACCCGGTAGCCCGCTTGAATAAAAATCCCAATCATTGCCATCATTCATTGATTTTGCTATACCATAGGTCACATCTCCAAGATAGATTGCCTGCGGCTCACTATTACTCAAATCAATAGAAAAAAAGTTGGGCAGTTCAGAGTTGTGATAGATCGTATGTAATTCCCAAGTTAATCCGTAGTCTGTGGACCTCAAAAACTGCGGCGGTGATTCACCAACAATGTAAATAATATTATCATAGATTGGATTCATTGCGAGCGACTTACGATTCAATAGCATATGTGTTGTATCCCTTCTCTGCCAGGTCCAGCCACCATCAGTACTACGACAAATGTAATCGCCATCTATACCACAAACCTCAGAAGTAACATATACCAATGAAGGAACTACATCGTTAACAAGTACATCACCGTTTGCGGCTCCAAATGGATGCGATGACACAAATGTCCAGGGAGGATAGGTAAAACGTAATGTCCACTTATTGCTTTCTAATTTCCAGGTCTCATGCCCTTCGTAACTTACAAAAATTGCTACTGGTAAAGCAAGGGATAGGTCACACGCCTTATCAGTCAGTTTAAATCCATTTGTCTTTTCTATCCAGGTATTTCCAACATCGCTACTTTTATATAAACATTCCGCTGTCCCTGCATAAATAATATTTTCATTGCCCGGATGTATTAAAAGGCATCTAACAATTGGATCACAAAAATGGTAATTTATCTGTGTCCAGGAAGACCCATTATCAGTGGAACGATAAACACAATAGTACTCAGTTGCACAATAAATATAGTGAGGCGAACCTCGCTGGATTGCAATATCAACAGGATTATGAGGTGAATTCTCTAAAGGACTCCAGTTTGCTCCTGCACCATCTTCACTTCGGTATACTCCACCGGTATACATATTCTGTGTTGCATAAAAGATACGGACTCCTGTATCATCAATATAATTGTCAATACTGCAAAAATTGCCCGTCTGCCGCAAATACCAATTCATACCAGCATCCGTAGAAAGATAGATTCCAGCTGATGTAGCAAGAAAGACTGATTCCGCCTGGGCTGGCTCATGAACAACAAGAATATCATTAACAGACACATTGATATTACCCCGGCCATACCAGTTTGTGCCACCATTACTACTGAAAAATAGTGAATAATTGCCAGCAGATGCACCACAACCAAGATAAATACGATTAGAAGATTGTGGGTCCAAACCAAAACAGCGGGGAAGAGTATTAGTAATACCATTACTCTTTTCAACCCAATTGATACCACCATTTTCAGATTTATATACCGGTGTTGAGTAATTCCTGCCAATGTAAACAACTTGCGCATTATTCTGTTCGCAAACGACACAAAGAGGTTTGACAACTTCACTGTGTGTAGCTATTGAATCCCAATACTCCCCCTCATCCGTTGACTTATACAACTTATGCGTCTGGTCAGCCGCATAGATGACCCATGCTGGAATATACGGGTCCCAGCCCATACACATATCATCCGCCCTGCCTGCAGGCGGACCATTCAATGCCTGCCACTGTGCACCCAACAAAACCAGTGGCAGAGTTATGATTAAGGCAAATATGCTACGCATCTTAACCTCCTGTTTGTGTAGGCAAAACATAATCCATACAGATAAAAGCGGATTCACACAGATTTCTTGATCCTGTATCGTGAATCCTGTATCTTGTATCTGTCATCTTACCTTCACCACCTTCTTTATTATACGCTCATTCCCTGCCTTCACCTCCACAAAATAAACCCCACAAGACAAGTCCTTGGTATCTATCTTTATCTCTCCCTGTCTCCCTGCCTCCTTGTCTCCTTGTTTCAAAACCACCTCCTTTCCACTCACATCAAAAATTCTTATTGAGAAATCTTTTATCCTGTATCCTGCATCAGGTATCATGTATCTAATCTGTATCTCTTTACTGAATGGATTCGGATAAACCATAACCCGGGAAACAGAAACATCCTTTTCTTCTTCAATACCAACCAACAGAATACGACCCCGCCGCATAGAAACCTCATCAGTTGGGCCATACTGATTATCACGCCAGATAACATAAACATAATCTTGAGCAACAGCGACATCGGGGTCGCTTATGCCAATATTAAATCCTTCTTTAATCGTCTCTCTTGGCCGCCAGGTCTCACCGCAATCTGTGCTTGCCAGAAAAAATAATGAGCAGGGCGTGGGATAACCTAATCCAATAAACTTCCACACAATAAATATCATACTATTCTGACTGACCATATCCAGTGCACCACCAGCATCACAATGGGAATCCGGCGTCAATCTCTGCTCAGGTCCCCAGGTCAGCCCGTCATCTGTGCTCTTACGAAATAATACATCATCAAACTGCATCATACCAGAATACTTATTATCAGTCCAGGCAATGTAAACATTTTGATTGGGTCCCAAGGCAAGCACTGGCCTTTTGGGCAAGACCGTATTGGGCGCAGTAATAATCGTGGGTGTTGACCAGGAATTGCCAAGATCGGTGGAGCGAGTATAGATTATTTTATAATCCCGCGAACCAGCAAAGTGAAGAATACCATCGCGGTAGGCAATATTGGGTTCATCCGTAGAATCACTGATTGGAAAATAAATTGACCAATTCAAACCTCCATCAAAGCTATATATGAGATA
>JBDRWH010000243.1:0-2698 GCA_039802325.1 Caldifarciminota bacterium | reverse complement strand
TGATGGTGTACTTCAGGCCGATGAGCCTTAAAAGGGTCAAAGAACAGGGCGGGATTGAAGTAGTTAAACAAATGCGTTCAATAGATATTACACCGGAGTTATCAAAGAAAGATATTGATGTTAAGATAGATAATAAAAAAGCTGATATATTGACACTCAACTTAGTAAAGGAATCAGCCGGAGAAAACAAAACAATATTTGGATATTTAATGCAATGCTCATTACCTAAAAAAATTACTAAAGCCAAATATCTGCGTATTGATTTAACCATCTATGACCGGAAGACGAAAGAAAATGGCGAAGGTTGCTTGTTTCTGAAGGTTGGCGAGTAACGCATGAAAGCAAAACAGCAATTTGTTTATTTCGCACCCACTTTCTACAAATAGTAAAAACTACAAACTTTCAGCATTGGTAATTTCAGCAAGATTGTTTTTGAGGTGCAATGGTTTCATTATTTAATTAATTGTGCGTAAATTTTTTTACCAATAGACCCTTAACCTTACTCATCTCAAAGATAATGTCCATCATACTATGTCACCCCAATGTCACTGAGAATTTCATATAATATATGTGTGAAAGGAGGTCTTATGAATAAAACTAAAATATTACTATTGTTATCTTCTATTTTCTTTCTCTCTTGCACGCTTGTCTCACTCTCTGGTTCAGGTATTGATAAAACAGTTTCTTTAACTGGACGGGTTGACAGCAAGGATTATGAAGTTATTCGTCATAATGCCCGCTGGACAAAAACCGTGGACGCAAACGAACTATCTAATTTTGATATAAGAGAGGCAATCCTCGACCTTCTCGCGGAGACCAAAGGTGATGCAGTAATCAATCTGAAGTTTACTGTCCGCCAGTCTTTTGTTCAGGGTTTCATTGAAATACTTCTGTTGGGTTTATATTCTCCACATACCGCTATTGTGGAATGTGATATTGTAAAATATAAGTGATGACGATTATCACCTTCAAGGTGGCGGATAGGTTAAATCCGCCACCCATTATTGACATTACACGATTTCTATTTATATTAGAAATGGAGGATTTATGGAACTCATAGACCTCGCAAAAGAATTGCCGCTCTTGAAGAAAGAGCTAAAAAAGAAAGGAATTTTAGGAAAAGGCCCCGAGATAATAAAAGAATTCTTTAGTAAAGAATTAGCAAAATTACCCAAAGATAACGCCCGTGTGCTAATGCATCTTGCTTGGCTCCACTACCCGGGTTTCTTTCCAATTAATCTAACCAGAGAAGATTATAATAAAATTTTTGCACAAGAGGAGATTGAAACAGTCTTCAACGATGCCAGCCTAAAAAAATTTGTAAAATTAATGGGTTGGGAAAGTGAAATGAATCCTCTCCTCTCATTCTATTATGTCCACTACTTTCAAGAACCCGAAAACAGAACAATTCAAGAAATCATTAATATTCACAAAAGTCATAACAATCCCTCTTACCTTTTTTGGTATCTTTATACAAATGATTTAGATACTTTTTATCAGGAATGCACCTATTTTTTGAGCACACTATCCCTTTTCTATGGGCCTGATGACCCGTATAAAGAAAAAATGAAAGAAATATTCTTAGAATCAAGCGGCGATATTCTTTTGCTTTATTATCCTTGGTTTTTCGGTATGGAAGATCCAGTTCAATACAAAAGTCGTTATAAGGAAGAACCAAATATTAAACTTTTTGAGGTAAAAATTTGGCTTATGCAGCGCGATTGCACAAATTTGGATTTTGAGTGCCTTATGGTCCTCTTCAATGAATTTTTTAATAGAAAAGACCATCAGGCATTACTGGATACATATCGGTTGTATCTAATCTTTGGGCTCGCAATATACGGTTTTGAAAATAGAGAGTTGATCATCTCAATCCAGAGGATGCAAAATGAAATAGAAAATTCAACAATAGACGAAATTTCAGATATTGAAAAGGAATTCTTCCGCATGGAAATGAATGTGATTAATAGATTTTCGGAAGGCGAGGTAGATGATAGTTTTTATCATGGTTTATTCAAAAGGCTTTCAGATGATAAAAGTTTTTTGGATAAAAGGCAAAAAATTTTATTTCTTAGTGTCGCCAGATTGTTTGCACTGTCACCTAAACTCAAGGTGTACTTGAAAAAATGGTGCGATATTCTCAGGGAGCATGGAATTGAGAATTGGAATGAAGAAATACTTGAAACCCAAAGCGAGTTATGGCAGGCAATTGTAACAGGAGAAGAAGAATCATTAGATAACCTCGTATTTGATGTTCTCGTAGGTGGTCAATTACCCTCAATCCCATCCATGCCTGAAGTTAAGGTCATATTGAAATCAGATTATGGCGAAATCAGATGGCAGTCTAATTTAATAAAGTTAGGGGAGAATGACATCAAAATTTTAAAAGAAATTGGTTATGATGAGAAATCACCTTTAGAGCTGAGGCAGGCGCTTAAAATAAATGCTTCTGCACTAAGAAAAGCAATTCAGCGCCTTCGGGAGAAACTAAAAGGTTCCCCAATTGAAATAAAATTTGAAGAAGGATTATATTTTTTAGAACGTAATCCCGAATGGCAAGTTAAATGGATTTCACCAGAAGAACAAAACAAGGAGGCATAAATGAATCTAAAATTACTAAAATGTCTATTGAATGAATTATTAAAAGAACAATATAAAACAATTAAGAAAATAGAGCAATTAAATAATAAATTGAAAG
>JBDRWH010000242.1:0-2702 GCA_039802325.1 Caldifarciminota bacterium | reverse complement strand
TGAAAATTTTACTTGACTCCACAGGTAGTTTTGTTGAAGGACAAATCTTATCCGCAGTCCAGAAACCACAAATAGGCCTTGAGATTGATTCTCTTAATTGTGCAATACATTTAATCCAAAAACTTTCTGCTGAAGATTTTCCTGAAACTGCGCCCTTGATCACAGAAGATGGAAAAATTTTTCCGAGGGAAACACCCCATTTAGACGAATAGTTTTTTAACAAAAAAGGAACTTTCACTTTACACTTGACAAAATTGAAATTATGGATATAATGGAAGGCGTGGCTCTATATATAGTGTTTTTCTGGGCGATAATGCCCTACAAATCTAAATAGATATGAAGTGTCCAAGATGCGGTCATAATCGTGATAAAGTACTGGAGACACGGGCATCGCAAGCAGGTTCAGTGACAAGACGTAGGCGGGAATGTCGAAAATGTCATTTTCGTTTTACAACCTATGAAACCGTGGAAAGAATGCCTCTTGTTGTGATAAAAAGGGACGGCACGCGCGAACCTTATGATCGTTCAAAACTTTTGGGAGGCATTGCCCTTGCCTGTCGTAAGAGACCCATCTCGGCACAAAAAATTGAATCTATTGTAAATGATATAGAAGACCAGATATCAGACCATTATCAGATGGAAGTGAAATCCTCTGAGATTGGACTGATGGTCTTGGACCGTCTATTGAAAATTGATGAGGTAAGTTATGTGCGCTTTGCCTCGGTATATCGTAAATTCAAGAATATAGATAACTTTGCAAAAGAGTTGCAAAAGCTAAAAAAGGAGCGAAGATGGAAGAGAAAACATTAAGACTTGCTCTTGGTGAAGATATTCCCAAAGAAAAAGTTTTTCAAACTGTTATTAAAAGGGATGGCAAGATTGTTCCCTTTGATAAATCAAAAATTGCTAATGCAATATTCAAGGCAGCACGAGCCGTGGGTGGAGAAAACAAAAAGATTGCCGAAGCCCTGGCTGACGAGGTAGTGCTTTTTCTTTATACACTCAAAGGCGATAAGCCACCAACCGTGGAAGAGATCCAGGATGCCGTGGAAAAAGTTCTTATTGAAAATGGTAATGCCCGAACTGCGAAGGCTTTTATTCTCTACAGAAAACAACGGGAAATATTGAGAAAGAAGAGATTATTTGAAAAACGTCCAGAAGAAAGGGAAACAACGGACTATGCTTTGTTTGTAAGAACTTCTGATGATGATTTTGTTTCCTGGGACCGCACAAAGATAGTTGATGCCCTGGTAAATGAAACAAACATTGATCAAGAAACCGCCGAGAAAATTGCCCGGGAAACTGAAGGGACCATATTAAACTCAAATGTTGAATTGTTGTCCTCCGCGCTCATTCGCGAGATTGTCAATATGAAACTTATTGAACATGGACTTGAACATGCACGCTTGCGCCATATGCGACTCGGTGTTCCGCTTTATGATGCAGAAAAAATCATTCTCTACGCCAACCGAGAAAATGCCAATATTCCGCACAATCCTGAGGCAACAAATATGACTCTTGCAGAAACTATAAAAAAACAATATATGCTTTCTGAAATATTCAGCCGGGATGTGGCTGACGCCCATATCCGTGGTGACATTCATCTTCATGATTTGGGATTTGGTGACCGTCCATATTGTTCAGGACAGTCATTGGAATATGTTAAGAAATTTGGTTTAAATCTACCCAATGCATTGTCAATTGCCAAACCGGCAAAACATCCTGATACTTTGCTTGCCCACATGGTAAAATTCTCTGCTGCACTTCAAGGTCATTTTGCTGGTGCTATTGGCTGGGATGCAGTAAATATATTCTTTGCTCCTTTTTTGACCGGAATGTCCGATAAGGAAATTCACCAACTTGCCCAGATGATGGTTTTTGAATATTCACAGCAGTCGGTTGCAAGAGGAGGCCAGGCAATATTTTCTGATTTGAATATCTACTGGGAAATTCCCAAGCATTTCAGGGATGTAGAGGCAATTGGACCTGGTGGTAAATATACCGGTAAAAAATATGTTGATTATCTGCCAGAGACCCAGAAATTTGCCTGGGCACTGTTTGATATCTATCTTGATGGCGATGGAACAGGCAGGCCATTTTTCTTCCCAAAACCGCTTGTACACATAACTGAAGAGTTTTACCGAACACCAGGCTGGCAGGATTTTCTCAATCACATTGCGGATGTTTCTTCAAAGCGTGGTAATACATACTATGTCTTTGACCGTGGAGAAACAGCTAAAATCTCCGAATGTTGTAGATTGTCATTCAAACTTGAGAAGAGTGATATTGATGATGCCCATACCCCCTGGAAAATGCGCTATACTGCCTTGCAAAATGTTACCCTTAATCTACCCCGGGCTGCCTATTTTGCAAAAGGGAATGATGAATTGATACTGAAAAAACTGGATGAACTACTAAACTATGCAGTGCAGGCACATATTCAGAAAAAAGGTTTTATTGAAAAATTGATAAATCTGAAGGATGAAGGACCCCTTGCGCTCTTGACCATGCAACTGGATGGAGAATCATATCTTCGTCTGCATCGTGCTACTTATCTTATCGGACTCTTGGGATTGAATGAACTTGTTCAATTTCATACTGGTAAGCAAATGCATGAAGATGTGGAGAGTTTAAGATTTGGACTGAAGATTCTATCCTATATGTACCTGAAAGTCAAAGAATTATCAAAAAAATACAATATG
>JBDRWH010000241.1:0-2703 GCA_039802325.1 Caldifarciminota bacterium | reverse complement strand
ATTTATACCTTACGATTGATCTACAGTTGCAGACAATACTCTACTCAAATCTTGCTGATTGTATGAAAAGGGAAGACGCTCAAAGTGCTGCGGGTTTGATTATCAATCCAAAGACTGGCGAGATACTCGCCTATGTTAATATCTTAGCCGATAACAGACAGCATAATATGATTGTCTGTGATGAATTTGAGCCTGGCTCAACTTTTAAATTGCTCGGACTTGTTTATGCACTGCAGAACGGTGTAAAAGAAAATGAGAGATTTGATACTCATGGTGGGCAAATTAAGATTGATGGACACACTATAAATGATAACAAGAATTATGGGACTTTGACTTTGCGCCAGGCAATTGCTCACTCGAGCAATGTCGTTATGGCAGAGCTCTCAAAGAGATTTGATGTGGACAATTTTCTGCTTTTTATCAAAGATTTTGGTTTTACACAGCCCACAGGAATTGAGTTGCCGGGTGAAGTTCAGGGTAGACTTATGAGAGAAAAGAAACTGAACAATATTGAATTTGCAACCTTGCTTTTTGGACAGGGTATCACCTGTAATTTTCTTCAATTGGCATTTGCTTATCAGGCAATTGCAAATAGTGGAGTTTTGAATAAGCCCATCATCGTTCAAAAGGTTATGAATAAGAATCGCATTGTGTATCAAGGAAGAGCATTGAGGATTCGTCGTATCATCGATGATGACATTGCGCATATGGCAACTGATATACTATGCAGCGTCATTGAAGAAGGCAGCGGTGTTGAGGCGAAGATTGAAGGTATGAGAGTTGCTGGCAAGACCGGTACTGCGCAGAAAGTTATTGACGGAAAGTACTCAAACTCAGCGATCGTCACTACTTTTATCGGCTATTTTCCAGCCGACGAACCAGAATATTTGGTGGCTCTGCTTGTTGATGAACCAAAGAAGGGTATGTGGGCAAGTGGTATTGTTGCTCCACTGTTCAAGAAAATTGCCCAGAGTGTCTGTCAGGCAACCAATTTACAATATGCGATTAAGTGAATTGATAGCAGGATTGAATTGTCGCATTTACAATTTTAAAGATGTACGCGTTGAGTCACTGGAATTTGATTCAAGGAATGTCAAGCCCGGGAGTGTTTTTATTGCCATACCCGGAACAAAATACGATGGTCACAATTTTATCAACCAGGCTGTGAAACAGGGTGCATCAGCGATCGTAGCTCAGAGAAAAATGGAGGAGACTTCACTGCCTCAAATAATATTTGATGATACAAGAATGATTCTTGGCAAGCTGGCGAGAAATTTTTATGGTGATTTTTCCAATATGAAGATAATCGGTATAACCGGTACAAATGGTAAGACAACGACTGCATTTTTAATTCATGCTATTCTTGAGCAGGCGGGATACAACCCTGGATTAATCGGTACGGTCTATTATCTCAGCAAGGAAAGAGTCAAAGCTGATAGGACAACACCAGAGAGTCTTGATATTTTCAAATTGTTCAACGATTTTCGTAATGCAGGGTTAAAGAGTGTGGTGATGGAAGTATCGTCTCATGCCCTTGCATTGAAAAGAGTTGAGGAATTGGCTTTCGACATTGCAGTTTTTACCAATCTATCTCAGGATCATCTTGACTTTCACGATACAATAAGTAAATACAAATCTGCTAAACTTCATCTGTTCGAATTACTGAAGAGCAATGGTTTTGCGGTTTTTAATTGCGATGACCCAGTGAGTGAAGAAATAAGAAAACTCAATATAGAAAATAGTCTGGATTTCGGATTCAATGCAAATGCCCTTGTACGAGGAGAAATAGCAAGTGATACAAATTCTGGATTGAATCTTAATGTGTACTACGAAAATCAGAAATTTGAAATCCATTCAAAACTTATTGGAAAATTTAATTCCTATAATATTCTCGCGAGTGTGGCAGCAGGTATTGCCCTGCAGTTGAAAATTGAGACAATTATTGAAGGTGTTGAATCTCTTGAAGGTGTCAGGGGAAGGATGGAAAGAGTTGGTCCAAATGTCTTTATTGACTTTGCGCATACCCCGGGTGCAATGGCAAATGTCCTGACTTCCTTGCGTGAATATACGGAAGGTAGGGTGATAATTGTATTTGGCTGTGGTGGTAATCGCGATCGTGAAAAACGTTCGAAGATGGGGAAGATTGCAAGTGAAAACGCTGATTTTGTTGTTGTGACTTCAGATAACCCCAGGAATGAAGAACCAGAGAAAATCATAAAGGATATAATTTCAGGAATCAAAAATAACAATTTCAAGGTAATACCTGATCGTGAAAAGGCAATTGAATTTGGTATCAGGATCAAAAAACCTGAGGATATACTATTGATTGCGGGTAAAGGACACGAAGAATATCAGATTATCGGTGATAAGGTAATTCCTTTTGACGACGCTGTGGTTGTACGGAAAATTTTAGGCTCGTAATGGTTATGCATAATGAACTTTTACTTAACGAAGTGGCAAAAGTTATGAATGGGAGAATTTGTAAATCAGATAGAGAATTGATAAGAGGAATCAGCATTGATACGAGAAATATACGACCGGGAGAGCTATTTTTTGCATTAAAGGGTGAAAATACTGATGGTCACAATTATACACATGACGCGGTGAATAAGGGTGCAATAGGATTGGTCGTTCAACATTCTAAACAAGAGCCAAATGAAATAATCGTGAACGATACACTCTTTGCACTTGGTGAGCTTGCGA
>JBDRWH010000240.1:0-2713 GCA_039802325.1 Caldifarciminota bacterium | reverse complement strand
CTTTCCACTTTTGATCAATTCGCTCAAAGGTTTTTTGGTAATCTCATATACCTCAAGACCCCTCAATATCCGTTGTTTATCGTGGGGACCAACCCTTCTTGCCCATTCTGGGTCAACAGCAAGTAGTTCTTTATAAAGATACTCAAGCCCCTTTTGTTTTAGCATATTT
Organism: Caldifarciminota bacterium; assembly: GCA_039802325.1. Lineage (GTDB taxonomy): Bacteria > Hydrothermota > Tepidihabitantia > SM23-42 > JAOAFX01 > JAOAFX01. The sequence continues at coordinate 2,544 of JBDRWH010000240.1, read as the reverse complement.
TGTAATTGCTCTTTTAATTCTTTGTCCGCCCGTGGTAATTGATGCAGGGGATTGAATAATGCTCGGATGTATAAGCCGGTTCCACCACAAACAATGGGCATCTTACCTTTAGCAAGGATTTCCTCAATCAAGCGCTCCGCATCCCGGGCAAATTGACCACAGGAATAGTTTTGGTCGGGCTCCAAAAAATCAATCAAATGAAACGCCACCCTTTTTCTTTCTTCTATGGTGGGTTTGGCAGTTCCAATATTCAAATACTTATAAACCTGCCTTGAATCTGCCGAGATTATCTCACCATTGAACTGCTCAGCAATTTTAATCGCAATCTCAGTCTTGCCGACGGCAGTCGGACCAATAATCGTAAGAATCTCACGCATACATCAATTATAGTAAAATATTTTGATAGTGCAAGATTTTCATTGTTTTGCATATATCTCCTTGACCATCCATCAAATTGGAATATAATCTCTTAATGAGTAGTCACCATCATCACGAAATCAATACCCGCAATATTATATTCGTTATTTTCTTGAATTTTTTTATCACCATTGCCGAAGTAATTGGTGGTCTGCTATCAAACAGTCTCTCATTAATCTCGGATGCATTACATAATTTCAGCGATGGGATTGCAATTCTGATAAGTTATTTTGCCTTCCAACTTGGACAGCGCAAAAGCACCGTACAAAAAACCTTTGGTTATAAACGGGCAGAAATTCTTGCCGCTTTGTTTAATGCTGCGGTTCTGATAATAATAATCTTCTTTTTATTCAAAGAAGCAATCATACGCCTTTTCTCACCGCATCCAATAAACAGCAATTTAATGATGATTGTCGCAATCATCGGGCTTGTTGCCAATCTCCTCGGTGTCTTATTACTAAAAAAAGATGCCAGCCATAATCTTAATATCAAATCTGCATATCTTCATCTGGTTGCTGATTCACTATCATCAATCGTAGTGGTAATTGGCAGTATTTTAATAAAAGTCTTTAATATTTATGTCGTCGACCCGATTTTGACGATAGCAATTGGTATTTATATTTTGCGCGAAAGTTATCTTATCGTCCGTGATACAGTTAATATTCTTATGCAGTCAACACCAGAAGGAATTGACCTGATGGCAATTAAGTGTGTGATTGAAAGTATTCCCGAAGTCCACAATCTCCACCATGTGCACATCTGGCAGATGACAGACAAAGATATCCATTTTGAAGGGCATATAGATGTGTGTGAAGATTATCGCACCAGTGAGGTTGCTGCAATAATCAAAAAAGTTGAAAATATGCTCGCTGAGAAATTTGGCATAACTCATACAACAATACAGGTAGAATTCGGATCCTGCAGTGATAAAGAAATAATAAAAACCTGTTAGGACAATCGCTTTTCGTTATACGGTATCGCAGCCGGTCATACTAAAAGACCGAATTCCAGGTGCCACATCCCAATCCATCACACAAGGTGGCGGACTTGGCGATGATTACACCATAATAGTCAAATTGATTTTATTCTATTCCCCGCTTGATTTTCCAAATACACCAAAATAGTATTTACCTTCTGCCCCGGGTATATCAACTCTACACCCTTTTTATACACATTCATTTGATGGACGTATTCTGCTTTTTCTTTTCCTGTCTTAAAATCAATGATTATTATCCTGTCGGGTTCAATTAAAACACGGTCAATATGGACGGACACATCCTTTTTGCCGTCTTCAAAATAAATCGGCAATTCATTCTTGTATTCTATATTTCTATTATCTTTGTAAAATATGAACCGCAAATCCTGGTCATTAAAGATTTCCAGTAATAGCGGTTTTAGTCTTTTGTCCACTTCTTCTCTCTCATCTTTTGTCCGGACAAAATTATTTTTAACATAACGCAGTAATTCATCAGCAAAATCATCAATTTTTAGATTATCAAGCCATTCAACTCTACTCAACACCTTATGTACTAAATCCCCAAATTTCATGCCCGCTCGGCGTGCTGGTTCAATTATTTCTATACCCCTTTCTGTTGGTGAATACAATTCTCTCTCTTCCTTTACCACTGACACTTTCTCAGATGACACCTTATGTACTTTTTCTCCCCTTTCTTTCACCATTTTTGAAGCCTCTTTCTTTGGTATCCTGTCATAAGGCAAAGGACTATCACCTAATTTTTCTTTGATTGTTTCAAACCACAAACCGGAATTACCCTTTTTCCTCTTATATCCAAGCATCCACACACCAGACCTTGCCCTTGTCAATGCTACATAAAGCACATTGAATTCATCAACAAGGCACAGCTCTTTTTCCTTTTCTATTAAACCGGGCAGGAATTTGCCGTATTTTCTCAAGAAAATTTTCTCAGGTTTTGCCTTTTTTGAATAGGAAAAAATCAGTTCACTTTCGGGACCAGGGCTCCAGTTTGTCTCAGGTATTATTACAATTTCAAATTCCAGTCCCTTTGCCTTGTGAATTGTCATTACCCGCACACCTTCAAATTGAGTTTCTTTGATCTTTATATTTGCTCCATATTGTTCAACCCAGTTGATAAAATCACTTAAAGA
>JBDRWH010000239.1:0-2745 GCA_039802325.1 Caldifarciminota bacterium | reverse complement strand
AAAAAAATCCAAATTCAGGGGGTAGGCTTCCACAACTTGATTTTCAGTTTCCCACTGATACCTGTGAGATGTGCAAAATTCTGCCCGTCTCAGCAGACCTTACTGAATTCTGTTTGAAAAGAGGTATATTCCATCCCAATATTAACTTTATCCCCAATGCTGAAGTCATTGAATTTAGTGGTAATCCAGGCGATTTTACAGCAAAGTTAAATATAAAGAATCAATTTGTAATAAAAGAAAATTGTATATCATGCGGTGAGTGTATTAAAGTATGTCCGATTTCAGTAAGAGATGAGTTTCAGGGCAGGCTCCAGATGCGTAAGGCAATCTATGTGCGCTGCCCTACATCGGTCCCTCAAATCTATACAATTGATATTAACGCTTGCACAAAATGTGGTGAATGTGTGAAGGTATGTCCGACAAAGGCAATAGAACTTTCACGGCGCGAAATTAATAAGACAATAAATATTGGTACGGTAATTCTTGCACCTGGTTTTGAGGAATTCAATCCCGAGTCTCTGTCAGAATTTGGCTATGGTCGATTTTCTAATGTAATGACCAGCACTCAGTTTGAAAGGGCATTGAGTGATGCGGGTCCTTATGCCGGTAAATTTGTTCGCCCTTCTGATAACACAGTTTCTAAGAAGGTCGCATTCTTGCAGTGTATTGGCAGTCGGGATCAGCAAAGGGACTATTGTTCCTCAGCCTGTTGTATGTATGCAATAAAAGAGGCAAATCTTTTGAAAGAGATATATCCGGATACAGAGATTACAATATTCTTTATGGATTTAAGGACATTTGGAAAGGATTATTATAAATATGCGCTTGAAGCGAAAAAGCGAGGGATTATCTTTGTTCGCTGCCGTGTACCTGCAATTGAAGAGAATATAAAAACAAAGGATCTGAAACTAAAGTATGAAACTGAAGATGGAAAAATGGTTAGAGAAGACTTCAACCTCGTTGTCCTCTCGGTTGGACAGTGCCCTCCAGGGGATGTAAAAGATTTAGCAAAGGTCTTTGGTATTGAATTGAATAGATTTAACTTTGCAAAAACGAATCCTTTAATCCAGGTGGAGACGAACAGACCAGGGGTCTATGTCTGTGGTTCATTCCGTGAACCAGTTGCAATCCAGGAGGCGGTTATCCAGGCGAGTGCTGCGGCTAACAAATCATTAAACCATCTTTCTGAAGAAGTAGTAGTCAGCAAATTGGATGCTCAAAGAGAAAAAATGGCAGAACATATTGGTATCTTTATCTGTGAATGCGGGAAAGATATATCAAATGCAATTGATATTGAAAAATTGATTGAGTTCAACAAGAGTTTTCCTGATGTTATGGTTAGTGAAAAGATAAGTTATCTTTGCCTGGAACAGGGTCTGGAACAGATCAGAAAGGCAATCTCTGAACACCAATTGACCTCTTTAGTCTTTGGTGCCTGTGCGCCATATAAGTACGAACCATTATTTGTGAGGTTGGGTAGAGAATATGCTATTCCCGCAGAGAAGATTGAAATAATTGATTTAAGAGAAGGACTTGCCTGGACCAGTAGGGATAAAACCTTGAACACAAAAAAGGCTCAGAGCCTAATAGCAGTCGCATATGAAAGGCAAAGACTCCAGGAAGAACTTTGTATCTCTGATTACCAATTCACCAAACGGGTACTGGTCATTGGTGGCGGTCCAGCAGGAATAGTTACCGCACTGAATCTTACCCGATCGGGCATTGAGGTGGATCTCATTGAAAAAACGGATAAGCTCGGTGGCAACCTAAGGAATATGTATAATACATTGACCAGCATTCAACCCCAAAAATTCCTTGATGAGATATTACAGAAACTTGGGGAAAACAAGAAGATCAAAGTCTTTACGAATGCGGAGATTAAAAAAGTGGGAGGGCAGGTTGGTTCCTTTGTTGCGGAATATGTTTACGAGAATAATTCTATAACCAGCCAATACGGCGCGATAGTGATTGCAACCGGTGGCAATGAATATCAACCAAAGGAATACCTCTATGGAAAAGACCAGAGGATAATTACCCAGCGGGAATTATCTAAGAAACTATTAGATTGCAAGACTATGGGACTATCAGATAATCAGACGATTGTAATGATCCAATGTGTTGGCAGTCTAAACGATGAACATCCATACTGTAGCCGGGTATGTTGTACCCGGGCAATCACAAATGCACTCAGATTAAAAGAGATCAATCCAGAGGTAAATATCTATATTTTATATCGTGAAATGATGGCCTATGGCTTTAGAGAGGAATATTTTACAAAGGCAAGGGAAGCCGGTATTTTGTTTTTAAGATACGAGCCCAACAAACTTCCCCAGGTCACGGTTAATAATAACAAATTAGAGTTGAGGGTAGATGACCAAATCCTGAACGAAAAATTATGTATCAACCCTGACCTTTTAGTCTTGAGCACAGGTATTTCACCCAATGACAATCGTCCGCTCGCACAGATGCTGGGACTCCCTGTAAGTAAAGAAGGATTTTTTGAAGAATTCAATATTAAATATAGACCTCTGGAATTTACTATTTCAGGGATTTTTGTCTGCGGTTTAGCACACTCTCCAATGTCCCTTGAGGAGGCAATAACTCAGGCGAATGCAGTCTGCACAAAGGTAAAGCGTCTATTAGCTAGGTCTTCTTATCTTTCAGGAAAATATAGGGCGGAGGTAAAAGATAGATGGTGTGCGGGGTGTGGTCTGTGTGTTGAGAGTTGCCCGGTTCATGCAAGGG
>JBDRWH010000238.1:0-2768 GCA_039802325.1 Caldifarciminota bacterium | reverse complement strand
AAAGTCAAGAATTCAATAACAAATTGCATGAAATATTGAGAAATCAATCTTTTCAATGAATGCTTGTGGATAAACTCAGACACAATTCCATTTATAATTAAGTATAAGAAAGTTAAATTTTAAAAAATTAGAAAGGAGGTTCAAATGTTATTAGGTTTTGCTTTTGTCTTTACCAGTATACTATTTGCACAGACCGAAAGGTGGGTCTACCGGTATAACGGACCTGGAAACAGCGATGACTATGCTCATTCAATTGTCTATGGAATGGATGGGAATATCTATGCGGCGGGACAGAGTTTTGGTGGAGAACCAGCGCGGAGTGATTTAACAGTGATAAGTTTGACTTCTACAGGAATCCAGAGATGGGTTTATCGTTATGCTAATCATTACGAAGATAATGCGTGGGCGATCACATATGGGCACGATCATAATATTTATGCAGCTGGATATGTCAATGGGACCGCTATGGATTTAGCAATTATAAGTCTAACATCTTCTGGAACTCTAAGATGGATCTATACACACAACGGTCCTTTAAATAGCGATGATTATGCAGTGTCAATCATTCAGGGTTCTGATGGGAATATATATGCTGCTGGCAGAAGTGGTGGAATAAGTACTCACGATTTATTCGTTGTGAGTCTAACACCTTCTGGAACTGAAAGATGGGTCTATTACTATGATGGACCCGCACACTTGCTTGACGCGGCTTATTCCATAAGTTATGGCCCAGATGGAAATTTATACATTGCTGGTCATGGCGGCGGTGGAGCAGGGCGTCATTTCATTGTTTTGAGTCTTACAACATCTGGTGAATTAAGATGGGTTTATGATAACGGAGGCACTAATGATTGGATGAGCTATGCTTATTCACTTACATTTGACCAATTGGGTAATGTCTATGCGTGTGGTTATATCTGGTATACTGGTAGTAGTTGGTCTGATTTCACGGTGGTCAAACTGGACACAAGTGGTAACGAGCAGTGGATTTACCGGTATAATAGTCCTTGGAATGGTTATGAGGGTGCCTATTCAATAGTCTATGGTGCGGATGGAAATATCTATGCAGCGGGCGCAGGTACATCTGCTAACACGAATTTCAACGATTTATTGGTTATCAGCCTCACTCCTGCTGGCGAAGAGAGATGGATTTATCGTTATGGCAGTCCTTCCGGTCTGAATGATGGTGCCAAAGAGATCGTGTACGGAGATAATGGGAAACTGTACATCACGGGTTATTGCACAGTTAGTTCTAATGCCGAAGATTGGGATATGATTGTAATTGAAATGGACACAAATGGTGTGGCAAACTGGATATACAGATACGATGGACCTGGGCATTATAAAGACCAGGGTGAAGGAATTGTTTTTGGCTCTGACAATAATATTTATGTGGCTGGATGGAGTTACGGAGCAAACCAGGATTTTCTTATTTTGAGTTTGACTGCATCATTAGATATTGCAGAAACATTAATGCAATCAAAATTTGTCTATCCATCAACTCATCGTGCAGTTCCCAATCCCTTCTTCTCCTTCACCTCTATAGAAGGGTATGAAAATGAGCAGTTTCAACTTTTTGATGCATCAGGACGATATATTGGTGTGTACAAAGGTGACCGCATCGGCGATAATCTTCCTGCTGGATTATATTTTGTAGTATCTGATGACAAAAGTATTCTGCCTGCACGGGTGGTGAAGATAAGATAAAACCAGTCCCTTTCTGTCCCCTGGGGTGCCTGAAGGCACCCCAGGGGATTATACATTGCGGTTAGAAGCAGCTCATTAGATAAATCTGAAAGGAGATATGGTATTTGGGTTTAGGTTTGGAAATGGAAACTGTCTGTATTTATTTGTTTGGACTGCAAAACAATGTAGGGCAAGGCTTTAGCCTTGCAACAAAAATAAGCAAACCTAAAGGTTTGCCCTACAATGTAATTAACCATAAAACCATCTACCCACCCAACTATCCAACCATCAGGCCATCCAACAATCCCTTCACTTCTTGTGAATCCGGAATTATCTTCAAAACTTTTTGTAAAATTTTTCGGGCATCATTCTTGTTGCCATGTTCTATACAGCTCTTGGCAAAATTTATCGCTTCAGTCTCAAGCTGCGTTAAAATCTTAAATCTCATGTCCACTGACCAGTTATCAAAATTCTTCTTAAACGGCTCACCGCGGAATAACTTGAATGCCCGTAAGTATTCTTTGCGAGCGATACCCCACTCCCCTGCCCGCTCCAGTGCCTTTGCCCGGGCTAAAGTTTGTCCAAATTCCTGATAATCAGTGGTAAAATAAATGTTTTGATTGATCAAATAAGATTCCCCGTTCTGTCTTTTTATCTCTAAATAATGGGCAGGAATCTTTAATTGCTTCTTTATCCGCACAAGAATATGTGAAAATAACCTTGCAGGATTAGAACGATTTTGCCAGAAATTTTTATATAATTCATCTAAATTCAGCGATTTTTCCGGCTCATTGATTCTGAATATTATAAACAAAAGTATCGCGGTATCTTTGGGTGCAAGATGGAAATTGTGATATTTTTGATTGCGAAAGACGGTTATTCTGCCTAATAGATTGATATGATAGACATCGGCTTTTGTATTAAATATTGGCAGACGCAAGATTGCCCGGGGTAGATAAGTTGGTTTATTTTTTTCAATCCTTTTTTGAATAATTTCAGGATAAAAGAATAGATACCGATAAAAACGAAACTTCACTCCTTTTCTTAAGGCAAACTGATAAGCAGAAGAGTACCCCCTGTTT
>JBDRWH010000237.1:651-2772 GCA_039802325.1 Caldifarciminota bacterium | reverse complement strand
TAAGGAATTTTGTTCCGACTAAAACATTCTTCAAAGATTCTTGATTGGTAATTCAAGCGATAGAAGACAGCAATTTCATTAAATGCCCTACCTTGATAATGTTCTTCAAATACCTTTCGGGCAACATATTCTGCTTCTTCTTTGTCATCTTCTGCATCATAGTATTCAATTGGGTCGCCAGTCTCATTTTCGCACCACAAAACCTTCTTCTTTCGTTCCCGGTTGTTTTTGACAACTTCGGATGCAGCCATTAATATGATCTTTGTTGAGCGATAGTTCTGTTCAAGTTTTATTATCTTTGCTTCTGGGTAATCTTTTTCAAAATCAAGGATATTTCTAATTTCTGCGCCACGCCACGAATAGATAGATTGGTCATCATCTCCCACCACACATAGATTACGATATTTTTGCGCAAGCAATCTTGTAAATTCATACTGTGCACGATTTGTGTCCTGATATTCATCTACCATAATATACCTAAATTTTTCCTGATAATGCTCAAGAACTTCTGGTTCTCTTCTGAAGAGTTCAACTGTGTTGAAAATTAAGTCATCAAAATCAAGGGCATTAAATTCCTTCAATCGTTGATTATACAATTTGTAGACAGTTTTAATGATATGTGTGTAGGGATTATAACTGCCTGTTCGGTATTCATCCGGAGAAATTAGATTTTCCTTTGCACGATTTATACATTGAAGAACAAAATCTGGTTTCAGCTCTCTAATATCAATATTTAACTCCTTCAAACACTCTTTTGTTAACGATAACTGGTCCGCTTCATCATAGATAGTAAAATTTGATGGAATTCCCAGATGTTGTGATTCTTTGCGGAGAATTCTTGCACAGGTAGAATGGTAAGTTCTTACCCAGACATCTGGTTCTTCGCTGTTTAGCAGGTTACACACCCTTTGTTTCATCTCATCTGCTGCTTTGTTTGTAAATGTAACGGCAAGAATTTTTTTGGAGTCTATACCTCTTGAGATAAGATATGCTATGCGATAGGTTATTACACGAGTCTTGCCACTTCCTGCACCTGCAAGAATTAGTATGGGACCATCTATTATCTGTACTGCTTTCCATTGTTCAGGATTCAGTTCAACCTCAAAATTGGTCACTTTATTTGACAACATAGAGCCCTATCTTAACCCTGTTATGCTTGAAAACACTAAACTCATCAGGGCGAGAATGGAGAGTTCCATAAACAATCGACTTGGGGTTGATATTCTCTTAATTGTATAGATCCTTTCCTTTATTGCCATAAAAATGAATATCACAATAAAATAACCCAAACCCGAACCTAAAACAGATAGTGTATAGTTCCAAAATACAACATTATTACTGATATTAAGCATTGTAGTGCCATATATTGCATAATTTGTGTAGAAAAACTCAGGGTATTGCTTGAATAGAATTGCAAAGGAAGGATAATATTGATTCATTGCAATCTTTGTATAATGTATTGTGAGATATGTTATGAAAACAAATAGAACGATTGCCATATGTGTAAAGTTCAAAGGCAGCAATAAGAAATGATAGATAAACAGATTCAACCAGGAGCTGACGAGCATAATCACAACTATGATGATACCCGTTGAAAGACATTCCTGGAGATTTATTCTATATAATATGAGCGGACAGATACCAAGCAGGCTATAGAGAACGACATTATTGCTGGATATCTTGTTTATGAGTAATACAAGAAGGTTGTTAGCCATTTGTCCTTCTTTTTAGGAGGTAAAAAACCATTAATACAACTGCCGTGATTATAAGAGCACCAAATGGAGTGTTTACCAACAACAGAAATTTTGTTTCTAAATCAGGGACTAACATCGGTCTGTTGAATAAAGTGCCTTTTCCTAAGATTTCTCTAAGAACGCTTACAATAAAGATAAGGCAGACAACGACAAGCCACTTTTTCACATAGATAAACAGAAATTTCAAACCTGTTTTTTGACTGCTATCACATGTAAAATGATATAGTACAAAACTATTAATGGCAATCAAAGGTACAAATATATCCAGATTGTTACAGAGTTCAGGAAGACGATAAGACAGTACTTCCCTGATGAATGTAGTAATTGTCCCAACAATAATTATCAGGATAAATGATCTTGAAGGTTC
>JBDRWH010000237.1:0-641 GCA_039802325.1 Caldifarciminota bacterium | reverse complement strand
AGCAAATAGTAAGAAAACTATCCCTGATAAGAATAGCACAATAAGTGTCACAATGCCAATACCCAGGGCATTCAATGTTGTGTCAGTTAGGGCAATTATCGGCAGAACACCAAGGAGGATAAATAATCCATTTTCTTTATGATTTTGGGTCATTTCAAATAGTTTCTAAACCTATTAATATTCTTTTGGATGCTCTTGATCAATGCACTTGATGAAATTGTAGCACCAGATATTGCATCAGGTATACCGGTTTTGAATTTTTCAAGGAATTGCTTTTCTCTTATTCGCTCGCCAATACCCTCTGTCTCCCTTGAATAGGTGATGATCACCTGTTCAATAGAGCCATCCCTTCGTAAACCTGCAATGTATTTGATAGTATCAAGATAGCCGAAGGTCTTACCAACAAAAACTATTCCCAGTGTATCTGAATGCGAAATTGCGTACCACAGTGTGTCTTTTATTACTTCGGAAAAATACCCGGCATTACTAAAAATTTCCTGCTTCAAATCCTTCATTCTGCCCTGCTCCAGGATAGGCAAGTATCTTTCCATCCCCTTCTTGATTCCTTCACAAACTGCTTTTGAAGAAATTGTTGCACCGGTTATTGCATCAATCTCACCGCCTTCATTTTTCAATGAGAT
>JBDRWH010000236.1:0-2781 GCA_039802325.1 Caldifarciminota bacterium | reverse complement strand
GGCTGATAATACTAACCAGGGGAACATGTTTTGCAAGTATACTGATCTCACCCTGGACTGTGGGGACAGTAAGGACATCAACATCTTCTGAGTATACAAGGCGCTCAGGGGTAACAATTTCTAATCTAAATTTCATAATCAAAAAGAATTTAAGTTGTTTGCATCGTTAACCAAACCGAAAGACTAAGCCAATAGCCAAATCGCATTTCTAAACCAGCAAACATTGAACCTTTCATATTTCTAAATATCCAATCCTCCACACATATAGAGATTCTGCTCAGGCAATTCATCACACGCACCCTCAAGTATTGCCTTGAATGCCTTTATCGTTTCTTTCAATGGCACATATTGCCCCGGCCTGCCGGTAAATGTCTCAGCAACAAAGAATGGCTGGGACAAAAATTTCTGAATCTTCCTTGCCCTGGTAACGGTCAGTTTATCTTCTTCAGAAAGTTCTTCAAATCCTAAGATTGCAATCACATCCTGCAAATCCTTATATCTCTGCAATACTCTCTGCACGCCCCTTGCTACATTATAATGTTCTTCACCAACAAATCTCGGATCAAGGATTGTGGAAGTAGAATCAAGCGGGTCAACTGCGGGATATATGCCTAACTCCGCAATTGGTCTTGATAATACAATCGTTGAATCGAGGTGTCCGAATGTCGTTGCTGGTGCCGGGTCAGTCAAATCATCGGCAGGGACATACACTGCCTGGACCGAAGTGATTGAACCATGCTTCGTTGAAGTAATACGCTCCTGCAATTCACCCATTTCTGTGGCAAGCGTTGGCTGATAACCAACTGCTGAAGGAATCCTGCCCAAAAGTGCTGAAACCTCTGAACCCGCCATTGTAAAACGATAGATATTATCAATAAATAATAATACATCCTTATGTTCCTCATCCCGAAAATATTCTGCCATTGATAATGCGGTGAGACCAATCCTTGCCCGCACCCCTGGTGGTTCATTCATCTGACCAAAAACCAGAACCGTTTTATTTATGACACCTGAACGGTTCATTTCTGTATACAAATCGTTTCCTTCGCGCGTTCTTTCACCAATTCCAGCAAAGACCGAAACACCACCGTGTTCAAGGGCAATATTTCTGATCAATTCCATAACCACCACAGTCTTGCCAACACCTGCACCACCGAACAAACCAACCTTGCCACCTTTCATAATCGGTGCAATGAGATCAATAACCTTTATGCCCGTTTCCAGAATTTCTACCTGGGTTGATTGTTCTTTGAATGCCGGTGGCTTGCAATGAACCGGCCTTTTTAATTTTCCATCAACCGGACCTTTTTCATCAAGTGGTTCACCCAATATATTGAACAGTCTACCAAGTGTTTCTGGTCCGACTGGAACAGTTATTGGCTCGCCCAAATCTATAACTTCCATTCCTCTTGCAACATTTTCGGTTGGTCCCATAGCAATTGTGCGTACTACACTATAACCAAGGTGCTGTTGAACCTCGAGAATAAGGTTTTCATTTTTCAAAGTCAGTTTCAATGCACCATAAATTTCTGGTAATTTTTCGGTAAATTCAACATCTATAACAGGTCCCATTACCTGTAAGACTCTTCCTTTATTCATAGTCTCTCAACCTCCTCATTTCCCTTCATTTTCCTTAGCTACCAATTGCCTTATCTTGCCCTGAATTGCCATTAATGTAGACTTTCAATCACTGCCTTGGTTGTGGAAAGTTCTGTTAACTCTTTTGTAATACCTTCCTGCCTTGCCTTATTATAGGAAAGGGTAAGACTCTGAATTAGACCTTCTGCATTCTCTGTTGCATTCTTCATTGCCATCATCCTTGCAGAAAATTCTGATGCCTGTGATTCAAGAACTGCCGCATATATCTTATATTCAATTATCCGCACAAGCAAAGTAGCAATGACCTCGGATGGTGATGGTTCATAGATAAACTGCGCAAGCAACGGCTCTTCAGGACGCTCCTGCTGCAGTGGTAGTAGCTGCAAAACTGTAGGACGTTGAACAACATTTGATACATAATCACTGTATACAAGTTTTACTTCATCAACATTATGCATGATAAATTCATCAATAATAATTTGTGAAATCGGTGTGATACTGATAAAAGGAACTGGTGCACCAAGACCGGTAAATTCAGCAATTAGTTTATATCCACGACGGATAAAAAAATCCCTGCCTTTCTTGCCAACGGCAACGACAGAGCAAGTTTCTTTCTCCCTGATCTGTTTTAATGCTTCGCCGATCACATTCATGTTAAAGGCACCACAAAGTCCCCGGTCTGAAGTAATTACAACGACCAGACTGTTTTTTATCGGCCGTCTTTGTAACAATGGATGCAGTTCGCGCTCGGTCTTTGGTGCAAGATTTAACAAAAGGTTCCAGGCGAGCTGGGCATAGGGTCTTGACGCAAGAAGGGCAGATAAGGTTTTTGTCATTTTGGCACCTGCAACCATCTGCATCGTCTTGGTGATTTTCTTGATATTGCCTACGGACTTAATGTGTCTTTTTATGTCACGGACAGAAGCCATAGCTGTTTAAATCCCAAATCCCAAGCACCAAATCCCAAATAAATTCTAAAAGCCAAATTCCAATCATTACTTAAGAAACAGTCCTTTAAATTCCAATATTGCTGCACTCAACTTCTTCTCGGTCTCTTCATCAAGATCTTTTGTCTCTTTTATCTTTTTTCCAATATCAGGATGGGAAGTATCCATGTATCTCAAGAATTCATCCTCAAATTTTTTGATCTTATCTATAGGTATATCATCAAGCATGCCAGAG
>JBDRWH010000235.1:0-2788 GCA_039802325.1 Caldifarciminota bacterium | reverse complement strand
CAATTATTGAGCTCAATATTGTTGGATGATCTAATTCCTGAATCATCTTCAGTGCCTGAGTAAAGAGGCTATCTCCGAAGAGCAATGCCTTTTTCAAACCCAAAGGGATATGTAATGCTGAGTCGCTCCTCCGCATGAATTCATCATCTAATATATCATCGTGAATCAAAGAGGCATTGTGTATCAATTCAAGGGCAGTTGCTAATATCACATCCTTTGAATGATCTTTTTTTTCAAATGAGTGTGAGGCGAATAGGGCAATTGTTGGTCTTAAAAGTTTACCATAAACCGGTTTTATACCACTGGAGATATATCGTTTCCTTAATTCATTTTTGACACGTTTCAAAGAGTATTGAATCGGTGTGTAAATACTAACTAATTTTCTTTCATCAAACACTAAATCATTCTCTCCATCACGATTTCCATCAAATCCATTACCTTAAATTGTTCTTGTAGTCGATTTGCCGTTTCCTTTATGTTCTTCTTACAGGATTGACAAGCACTGAATACAACCTCAGCTTTCGTCGCCTTTATCTCTGCAATCTTCTGCCTTGAGACTGCCCCTGACAATTCAGGATTCACAAAGGCGAGGACTGCACCTGCACCACAACAGGTAGATTCATTTTTATTATTCACCATTTCAATAAGCTCAAGACCAGGGATTGATTTAATAATCTGCCTTGGTGCGTCAAAGACTTTACTCTTTCTACCCAAATCACAAGGGTCATGATAAGTAACCACCTGATGTGGTCCTTCTTTGAACTTGATTCTACCCTCCTTTATGAATTTTTCAATCAACTGGGTGGAATGGAGCACCTCAAACTTCACAAGTCCCGGCACGATTTCTTCATATTCTTCCTTAAATACCCGGTAACAACCAGGACAGGTTGTCACCAGGGTTTTGGCACCAAGTTTGTTGATGAACTCAACATTGTGTCTTATCTGTTTTTCTGCCTCTTTTGTTCTACCCACCAAAATCTGTGGAAAGCCACAACACCATTCATCATTACCAAGGATTGAAAAATTGATATTCAATTTGTCTAAGAGCCTCACAAATGAATGACCGATTGAGTTTAACATCGGTAGCATAGCGGTTGAACATCCGACAAAGTATACAACATCGGCTTTCTCTTTTATCAAACTCTGGGATAGATTTCTCAATCTTTTTGTCCAGTAGGTTCTTTCTTGATTATCAAGCCCCATTGGGTTGTGTGACCCATTGACTGCCTTGTTGACATTTGCCGCTGCCTCTGGTGCATAGGTAAAGACCTGCTCCCTTGATAATTTCCATAGGGCAAGTAAAGGGATCTCTGTCTGGCATACCTCTTCACACGCACCGCAGAGAAGACAGTCAAAGAGTTTACCAGTGAATCTTTTAATTTCCTTTGGATTACTTAGAATCTTCTGTCTTATTAGCGCAACCTTACCTCTTGGTGATACTGATTCCCAGCGGTTCTTATTCAGATTGTAGGTTGGGCAGACCGTATTACAATAACCACACCGTGCACAAATATATGGTTCAATATTTAATATTTCTTGAATCTTACTTTCCATAATCACTCACTTGTTGGGATCAAATTCAAAAGACGCTTGCCGACACCGGCAAGCGCTATCAGAATGGAGTAGATGTACGGATTAAATATGACATTCGCAGGGAACATTTTTATCCCAAGGCGTTTATCAGGATTTAAGATGTGCTGGGGGTCCAATTCAGACTTGATTTCTTTCAGCCTTTTAATTTCCACTTCAGAACCGGTCTTGTTAACAAAAGAAGAATTCCAGAGGCCAATCCCATAAGGAAGCCCACCAACTGAGACTGCAATATCATTCAACCTTTTGATATTAGTGAGGGCAAAGAGAAAGTCCAAAAATTTTCTCTCATCGGTCAAAAACATTGCAAGCATAATGCTTTTATCTTTTGAAACAATATGACCTTCAAGACCGAGTTTAATATCAAGGTTTTCAAATTTCTCAATTGCTTTGTTCAGTGTTGCCACAGGTAAGAGCAGATCTCCGGCAAGGAGAGTGGGACCTTTTCTCTTTATCTTCATTGGATGAAATCTCAATTCCCATTCTTCTTTTCCTTCTTCTTTATCAACCTTTACCCCTGACCTTGCTGATTTCACTACATTATCAATCTTTTTATCAGTATCTGATAAATCCTGTTTCCCCCCTTCAAATGCAATGAGAACCTGGTAAGTAAAATCTCTCTTAAATGGTAGATTTTCGGCGGAGTGCATCATCCCGGCAAATTCCACATTTGCATAAGAAATACTGTATGGTCTTAGAACAATGAGTTTTGATAATGAATGCGTGAAATCTTCCTTATTGGAGAATTTCAATAGATAACACTCCCTTACTTCAGGCATCTCTCTGACCTTCAGTTCAGCCTCAACGATTATCCCGGTCGTTCCCTCCATACCAAGAAATTTTTTCTTTTCATCCCCGGCAATCTCTTTTATCTCACCATTGGGTATAACGACCTGAATTTTTGCGACTTGATCGTGGACATTGCCAAAATTCAAATTCCCGATCCCATATCCCCACGAAGATAGCCAGCCACCGATAGTAGCTGACGGTGAACTTGAAGGGTAACTCATCAAGGCAAGTCCTTCTTGATTAAGTGCTTTTTCAAGGTCTTTCCAGACCACACCGGCGCTGACTCTAACCTTCTTTTCACTTTTATCTATCTCTATCTTCTTATCTAAGCCGCTGAGGTCAATTACAATTCCACCCCTTGTCGGTATTACACCACCCAGGCCAGAACTTGCCGCACCCCTGGGAATAA
>JBDRWH010000234.1:0-2795 GCA_039802325.1 Caldifarciminota bacterium | reverse complement strand
CTGACGCCTGTACAAAACGCTGCGCTGCACTGAATGGATGGTTGTGAAAAGCGCTTCTTCAAGCGCTATCCGTAAATCGGCTTTCTTTAGTCTATAATTGCTTCCAATAGAGCGAAAATCTGTGCGAAATTCCTAACTTGCCGTAAGGTGCCACTCCATAATCTATTCCAAAACCTTTTAGCAGAACACCAAATCCTGCACGCAGACCCGAAAGCCCATCGTAATCTGAACCGGTCCTGTAGCCAAGGCGCAACGCAAGCATTTGTGCAATCCAGTATTCAATACCAGCTCCCACGCCCATTTTATCACCATTGGAAAAGACAAAATCTTGAGTGATATTAAAGTCTCTAATGTTATATCTCCAGCCAAGTCGTATCAACACAGGCAGAGAAAAACTTTCCTGGTCTAATTTCACCGAGGTTCCGACATTTGAAAAGGATAGCCCAATATTCAAACCTTTTACCGGTGTGCGATACATAGCGCCCATATCAACAGCCATTGCACTTGTAGAAAGACTCTCATTCTTCTCACTCAAGTATTTGAAACCCATTCCCAGACACAAGTCTCTGATTTCCTTTGCGTATCCCAAATTTATCGTCCAGTCTGAGGCGCTGAAAAAATATCCAGGTATTGTATCTCCACGAATTGTAACGCCCTGGATTGACCCTGAACCCCAGTAATTAAAAGCAATACCCAGTGTACCAATGTTTTTCAAATTGAATGCACAGGCAAGGTACTCATGGTTCATTCCGAGGAGCCACGCATTGTGCATAAATAGAAAGCCGAATTTTTGTATGTATGCAAGCCCTGCAGGATTGTAGTATAATGCAGAGGCATTATCAATGTAAGAAACCCCTGCCTCACCAAGACCAACAACACGGGCATCAACCGGGATTCTTAAAAAGGCTGCGCCTGCATCGCCCGGACCAGCATAGAGCATAATGACAATTCCCAATGTCACAAATAATGGCAAAATTTTATTCATTTTGAACCTCCTACAAATACCAACAACTGGTAATTGGTTAAATGTTTACAAAAGACAAGCATCCCAACCTTAACCTTTAGACCATTTCTATCGGATTACTGACAATTTTCCCTTTTTTGATTCGCCATTTGTAGCAGTCACAAGGTAGACATATATTCCACTTGCCACATCTGCATTCCATTCAACATGACCGTCACCATCTTCAGTTGCACTCCATATCAAAGTTCCTGCAAGGTCATACACTCTGACCATTGCACCTGCTGGTAATCCCTGGAAGTGGATCGCATCATGGTCTGGATTTCTATGAGGTTTGAAAGGAATTGGCACTATCCTCAATGAATCAAGACTGCTTCTTGGTTGTGGACCCTGAAATTTGAAGTAGAAGATTTCTGAAGTTGGACCACCCAAAGAATCCACACCTGTAATTGTGACAGAACCGGTGTGTAAACCCGGGGAAATTCCTTCCGGTATTACGATTGCGAGTGTACATATTGCTACCTGCCCCACACTCAAAGAAAATGGAAGTCCAAGAACAAAGGAAGTATCCCACGTGGTTGAGAAGTTCAGCGAATCCACCCGAGAAATGCTTGGGCCATCAATGGAATCAGGATTGTAAGATTCAGTTGTGTTGACCAGAACAAAGGCACCTTTGGCATAAGGTGAATATGCTGGTCCTGCGGGCTGAGTATGAAGGTCTATTGTATCATTTATTACATCAAGCGAATCATTATCCACATCAATATCAGCAAGCATTTCAACAACCCATCCACGCACAGAATAGATGTTCCCACCAGTTGAATCTTCAGAAAAATCCTGCCAGACAATAAAGAAGTTTGTCACACTATCAATCATTGTGACAAATAAAGATGGGGAATAAAATGCATTCCCAAAATTTGCACCGGTGGTGCCAGTATAGGTATTGATTAACCATTGACTGTTTGAGAACCTGCCGATTGTATCCATATATGCTGACATGTGAATACCATAACTTCCGTCTTTTTCCGGGTCTGCATGCCAGGCAGAAACCATAATTCCCTGGGGATCCATTCTTATAGCCGGTCGGAAATTGTCATACCTTACTGTAGTATCTGGTCCCCACCAGTTGACACGCTGGTCAGGCTCAAATGCAAGACTGTCCCTGTGCATTCTGCTAAACCATATATCAGGATTTGCATTGCCACCAGCGCGACGGGAATCTTCCCAGGAGACCAGGATATTGCCGTTCGCGGAATTATAAGTAATTGAGGGATTGCCACGATAGACATTGGCTAATGTATCATTAACAATTATATCATTGGGCAGGAAAGTGTTGCCGCGGTCTGTTGAACGGTTATACCCTATCCAGGGATGGGGATCCTGATTGGTTCCACCAGTGCCTCTTGCCCAGGCACAATGAACCACACCACTATCATCAACAACGATATATGGATGACGATTCACATTAGTTAGATTTTTATCCACAATTCCCAAGTCTGTGAATGAACCTGCCCCATCTATTGAACGGGCAAGTTTTATCTGAATCAAACCAGTGGCGTTATCTGCCCAAACAAGGTAGATAAATGTGGTGTCAGAATTGCTCTTACTATCCACGGCAATCTTGGGCTGGGGACCGAAATTGATACCAGAAGTAAAATCATTAACCACACTGATTCCTGGTACTGTATCAGGTGTTGTCCAGATTTTTCCACCATCAGTAGACTTTGTCAAATAGACTTTCCAGCGGTTATTTCTCCAGGACTGCCACACAACATAAAGATTCGTTGAATCCACTGCGAGCCAGGGATACTGGTCATTAATGCCCGGACTGTTG
>JBDRWH010000233.1:0-2804 GCA_039802325.1 Caldifarciminota bacterium | reverse complement strand
ATCACACCCAGATTCGGTGTTAGGGTCGTAAATGGATAATCCGCAATTTCAGGATGGGCGTTGGTTATCGCCTGCAAAAGTGTTGATTTGCCGGCATTGGGAAATCCGACAATGCCAATTTGGGAAATCAGTTTGAGAATCAATTTCAATTTGCATTTCTCTGCTGGTCCTCCATGTTCAGCAGTACGGGGTGCCTGATTGGTTGATGTTACAAAATGTCGATTACCTCTGCCACCTTTTCCACCTTTTGCAACAAGTAGTGTCTGTTTGTGCCCGAGTATTTCACCTATCAATTTACCGTTCTTGTAAACCTCAATACCGAGGGGAACAGGAATGTATTTGTCAGCGCCTGATTTTCCGTTCATACCCTTGCCTTTGCCATGCATACCCCGTTCAGCCTTGTAATGCGGTCTAACTTGCAGGTCATACAGGGTCTGTAGATTCTTTTCACCTTGAAGATATACTGAACCACCATTACCGCCATCACCCCCATCAGGACCACCCCTGGGCACGAATTTTTCCCTTCTGAATGATACACAGCCATTGCCACCTGTACCTGCTTCTACAAATATTGTTACTTCATCTACGAACTTCACAGATGATTATAGCAAATCTTTTGGTTGTGTCAACGGGTATATCTTACTTAAAAAGTGGCCCTTGTTCAGGTTTTATACCAAAATGTTCATACGCAAGTCGGGTTGCTTCCCTACCCCTTGGTGTCCTTTTGATAAACCCTTCCATTATCAAGAATGGCTCAAAGACTTCTTCAATAGTCTGCGCATCTTCTCCGACTGCAACTGCGAGGCTATTCAGTCCAACTGGTCCACCCTGGAATTTCTCAATGATTGTGTGAATGATTTTTTTGTCCATTTCATCAAGACCCCGTTTGTCCACATCCATTCTTTTCAGGGCATATTCGCAAATCTCCAGATCAATGGTCTCTTTTCCCTGGACCTGGGCAAAATCACGTACCCTTCTGAGCAGTCTATTTGCAACCCTTGGTGTGCCTCTTGCACGGCGTGCAATCTCAAGGCTTGCATCCTTGGATAACTTTATTTTCAAAATCTTTGCTGATCGTTTGATAATCTGTTCTAAGTCCTCAGGTGGATAATAATCAAGTCTGAAATTTATGCCAAATCTTGAACGCAAAGGTGAAGAAAGAAGACCTGAACGGGTGGTTGCACCAATAAGTGTGAATTTCTCAAGTTTCAATCGCAGGGACTGTGCGCCCATTCCTTTATCCTGAATGATATCAAGATGAAAATCCTCAAGCGCAGGATACAGATACTCTTCAACAAGTTTATTTATCCTGTGCACCTCATCTATGAAGATAATATCACCATACTTCAAATTGCTCAATATGCCGGCAAGGTCAAATGGTCTTTCAAGGATAGGACCGGATGTCGGATAGATATTTACATCCATTTCCCGGGCAATGATATGGGCAAGCGTAGTTTTGCCAAGACCTGGGGGTCCAAATAGAAGAATATGCTCCAATGGTTCTTTCCGTTTTTTTGCCGCCTGTATAAAGACCATCAGGTTTTCAATCGTATTCTTCTGTCCAATAAACTCTTCAACCTTCTTTGGTCTGAGAGTTAACTCATAAATCTCTTCGCCTTCAAATTTTGTACCGGAAAGTGCTCTTTCTTTCATTTGCTCTTTAATGCCTGCTTGATTAATTCTTCAGCAGGCAGGTTATTAGGTAATCCTTTTAATCGGTTAATTGCTTCAGCACGGGTTAGTCCGAGTGAACACAGGGCATTTATTGCTTGATTAAAAGCGCCAGTTTCTTTTACAAAATTCAACTTGCCTTTCATTTCAAGAATTATTTTGCTGGCAAGCTTATTGCCGATCCTTGGCACCGAAGAAAGCATATCAATATTTTCTTCCTCAATTGCCTTGGCAATTTCTTCGGGTGTGAAGTTAGATAACAATGTGAGGGCAGATTTTGGTCCTAATCCTGGCACTGATATCAATGCCTCAAAAGTATCAAGTTCAGTTTTTTGAAGAAAGCCATAAACAAAGATTTCTTCATCTTTTATCAGACATTTTGTATATAGCACAATTTCCTGGTTCAACTCTATTTTTTCAAAGATATTCAATGGCGACTGGATATCAAAGCCAACGCCGTTAACATCAATAATCAAGAAAGGTGGTATTTTTTCCAGAACCAGTCCTCTTAGTCTTCCAATCATATGGGCTACTTTATTATATCAGATTTCTGAGATTTGTCAAACTAAATTTTCACAAGTCTCTGTCTTCGCTGTGCAGTATAGGCAATTGCCAGCGCATCAATTGCATGATTAGAAATGCGCATTTTGTTTCGCAACAGAATGCGTTCAATAATGAACCGCACCTGTTCTTTTGATGCCCTGCCATTTCCAGTGGTCGCAAGTTTTATCTGGGCAGGGGTGTATTCAATGAATTTAATTTCTTCTTGCAGTAATAAGCAGATAATTGCACCCCTTAATTCTGAGATTTTTATCAAACTCGCTACATTTTTCTGGTAAAATGCCTTTTCCAGACAAACGAAATCAGGTTGATACTGTTTTATCAGGGATTTGATCTTATCACAGATTTGTGAGATTTTCTTGTAGTAGTTCTTTTCGGCCGGTCTGATGGTGCCATAGACTACTTTTTTACTGTCGGTTATGATCCCATAACCGGTTGCGGAGATCCCTGGGTCAACGCCCATGACCTTCATAGTGTCAAACTAATAGAAAGTTTTCAATCTTTTCAAGACTGGCTGGAGATTTTTTCCATTACTTCATCGGCAATATCAAAGTTCCCATATACATGCTGGA
>JBDRWH010000232.1:0-2819 GCA_039802325.1 Caldifarciminota bacterium | reverse complement strand
AAGAGCACGTCTATATTAACAAAGACCAGTATTTTGAGGGAGTAAAACCTGGTATCTGGCAATATCAAATCGGTGGCTATCAGGTCTGCGAAAAATGGCTAAAAGATAGAAAGGGTCGTGTGCTATCCCTTGAAGAGATAAAACATTATTGCAAAATTGTCACCGCCTTACAAAAGACCATTGAAATCCAGAAACAGATTGACGAAATTTACCCAGAAGTAGAAAAGGCAATTGTTGATTTTTCAGCGTGTGATGCGAAAATTTAGAACAGAAATTGGATTCGGAATTATCCTTGCGTTTGTTCTGATTATTACAATATTTGTTATCAAAATTCTCTTCGTCCCCCCAAGAGTGCCAGAGAAAGCTACCCCACCAGAGAAAACTACCCCAAAAATTCCAGAGGCACCAACTGAAGTAGAAAACGAAATTCGGTCAAAAGAAGTCATTAGTCCAAACGGGCGCTATACTGCTTATATTGAACCATTTGAATGGGAGGTCGTTGGTAATCTTTTTGTCAAAAATAAAAAAACCGGCGGAATTAAACAATTAACAAAATTTGCCGATAACAGTTCTACAACGGTAAAATTTGTCAAATGGTTAAATGACACATTATTATTGGTTATTGAGGGGTATACCTGGGGAACCTGCACGGTTGGTGGCTCTTTATTTATTGTTAATAGTGAAACTGGGTATCGTAAAATAGTAGTAAAAGCCGGTGGTTTTCAGGAAGTTGCTGATGTAGCAATACATAATGGAAAAATAATTGCGAACATAGCGACATGGGATACGAATCATATAAACTACAAATTATCAACGCAGGTGATTTCTGTTGATAGTATTTTGCGTTGTTTTGCAAAATCCAATTAATGCGAGATTAGTCTTGAAAATTTTAAAATTCTGATTAAATTATCTTATGCCTTTTTATGAATTTATGATTTCAACAGACAAGAGTGAAGAGTTAATTGATATCACCAGCGAAGTTGAAGAGATTGTCTCTGGTTCAGAGATAAAAAATGGAATTGTCCATATCTTCATTCCCCATGCTACTGCGGGTGTAATACTAAATGAAAGTGCAGACCCGAACATCAAAACAGATTTTTTGAATGCGATTGAGCGGGCAATTCCCAAAAGGGCGAATTATCTCCATGACCATATTGACCGCAATGCTGGTGCGCATATCCGCAGTGCTATCGTTGGCTCAAGTTTGACCATACCACTTAGAAATGGTGAAATGGTCCTGGGCACCTGGCAGTCAATAATGTTTTGCGAATTTGATGGTCCGCGAAGGTCGCGTAGAGTAGTAGTTCAAATAGTTGTCAGTCAGGAATAAAGATTTACTAAACTTTGAAGATTTCTTTCAGATGTTCCATCTTTGCGTTATCGGTTAGGTCAAGTTTCAATGGTGTAATGGACACAAAGTTCCTGTCCACTGCCTCAAAGTCTGTATCGGTATCAACCTTGTAATCAAGAACCCCATCAATCACACTATACATTACACCGTTCTGCTCCATATCGCGCAGGACTTTATCACGGTAGATTCTCTTGCCCATACGGGTTATCTTTTCTCCCTGAATTCTTCCTTCAGGGATATTGACATTGAGAATGAAATCCTGCAGTTTTTTTTCAAGTAATCTTTGTATTAGACTTATTGAATAATTGACTGCATTATCAAAATTACTGTATGTCTCACCTGAGAGAGAAAGAGAGATTGCTTTTTTTATTCCCAGTGTGCCTGCTTGCAATGCAGCCGCTACTGTCCCTGAATAAAAAACATCACTACCCATGTTAGGTCCATGATTAATACCAGAAATCACCATTTCAATTTCTCTGTTGCGAACGAGGTCGTGATAGGCAAGCAATACGCAGTCGGTAGGAGTGCCATCAATAACAAAGAAATCCTTTTTCAGTTGTTCTACCCTGATCGGTCTGCGTAAGGTCAATGAGTGGCTTGCACCACTCTGTTGAAAACGAGGTGCTGAGACAAAGACATCAAATTTCTTGTCCTTCAAACCCTTGTAAAGAGTCTGCAATCCTGTAGCATCATAGCCATCATCATTTGTCAGTAATATCAGACCCATAGAAATCTCACCGCCATATCTACAAATCTGATTGTATCAATTATTGGTAGGATATAACTCTTTTCACTATTATACAGGGTTGTAATAGGGACAAAACCAATACGGAATCCATTCCTTATCGCACGACAAACAAGTTCTGATTCTGTTTGAAAGTTTTTGGTTTTTAAATGTATCTTATTGAATATTTTTAGATTTATCAGTCGATAACCAGATTGGACATCTGGAATATACTTTCTGCTCAATAAAGAAATCACCATGGAGGTAATGCGATTGACCAACCATCTTAAAAAGGGCATATCTGGTGAATCTTTCAAACGCATTCCAATTATCAAATCGTAATCTTCAGTAAACTCAAGGAACTTTCTAATTTCAGAGACCTGGTGTTGTCCATCTGCATCCATTGTGATAACCCATTTGAGCCCTTTAGAAATTGTGTATTGAAATCCTGAATTCAATGAACCACCTTTGCCAATATTCTCTTCATTTCTTAGAACTTTTACTCCATAGTTTTTTGCGGCAAGAAAAGTGTTATCCTTTGAGCCATCATCAATTACAATTATGTTATCCTTGTCAAATCCCAGTTCTATTAATTCTTTTACTACGCCACCAATAGTTTTTTCTGCATTATAAGCAGGAATAACAATTCCTATATTCTCTATGGACATATAGTATTGTATCCCTGTTCAGGATAAAGTCAAGGGTGTAGCAGTTAGCGTGCAAGTACAGCAGATTTTTTCGCTT
>JBDRWH010000231.1:0-2819 GCA_039802325.1 Caldifarciminota bacterium | reverse complement strand
TTTCACCCGGTTTCAACATTGTCAGATTCAGGTTTGTCATTACTCCATTCCTTTGTTTGCGCATTTTAGACATAAGCCATAAATCTCAAGTTTATGATTGTGAAAAAGGAATTTGTATTTCCGGGCAACATTTCTTTGCATCCTTTCAATCTCCTTGTTTGTAAACTCAATTATTGCGCCACACTTTGTGCAGATCATATGGTCATGATGTTCTTTCTCATAGGCTGATTCAAATTTTGTGATTCCTTGTTCAAAGTTACAGGCTGAGGCAAGTCCACATTCAACAAGAAGTTTGAGTGTTCTATAAACCGTTGAATAGCCAATACCGGGATATGCTTTTTTCATTTTGTTATACAATTCTTCCGCACTAACATGTTTATTCTGGTTGATAAAACATTCAATAATGGACAACCTTTTTTTAGACGATTTTAGATGGTGTTTTTTACTGAAATCTTTCAGTCGTTTGTATTCGTATGGTTTATTGATTTTGAATTTCATTTTCATTATGGATTATAGCGGAAAAATCAAATGAGTCAAGGCAAATGTTTATTTCTTATCTACAAATAAATCAGGTTGGGAAAGTTTTGTCTTTTTGAGTTTTCTAATGCTGAAAACCTCACCTTCTTCAAACTTTGTTAGGACTTCTTTTGCCCTTTCTATCACGGATTTTGGCAAGCCAGCAAGCCGTGCCACTTGTATTCCATAAGACTGGTCTGAAGGACCGGGATTCAGCTTCCGCAAGAAAATGATTTCATCGCCCCATTCCTTCACAAGAAAATTGTAGTTTTTTACACCCGGAAGGAAATCTTCTATCTTTGTTAGTTCGTGAAAGTGTGTAGCAAAGAGTGAGCGCGGTCTCTTATTGTTATGCAATTCTTCTACTACCGCCCATGCCAGTGCCAGACCGTCATAGGTGGATGTACCTCTCCCTACTTCGTCAAGGATTACAAGGCTCTTTTCTGATACATTGTTAAGGATATTGGCGGTTTCCATCATTTCTGCAAGAAATGTGCTAACACCCCTGGAAATATCGTCGCTGGCACCAATCCTCGTAAAAATTTTATCCACGATACCAATGTGTGCCTCTCTTGCGGGTACAAAACTACCCACTTGTGCCATTATTACGATAAGGGCTATCTGACGCAAATAGGTGGATTTCCCCGCCATATTGGGTCCGGTTATTAAGAGAATTTGATTTCTGTTGCGGTCAATTTCTGTATCATTGGGAATAAATGAACCTTTCTCCATTAATCTTTCAATCACCGGATGTCTTCCTTCGCTAATTATGATTTTGTCGCTGTCATTCACCTCGGGTCGGGCGTAATTGAATAGTACGGCATTTTCTGCGAATGCCTGTAGCATATCCAGAAGTGCTATTGCCCGCGTACTGTTGAGTATCTTGTTACCTTCCCTGGCAATTTCATCGCGAAGAGCAACATAGAGTTCGTATTCAAGATTTTTGATTTTCTCTTCCGCACCCAATATTTTCTCTTCAAATTCTTTCAATTCAGGCGTATAAAATCTTTCTGCGTTGACCAGAGTTTGTTTGCGAATGTAGTATTCAGGGACATGGCTAAGATTTGGTTTGCTGATTTCAATATAATATCCGAAGATTGTATTATAGGCAACTTTTAGTGAATTTATACCAGTTTTTTCGCGTTCTTGAGTTTGAAATTTGATTAACCAATCCTTTGCATTCCTGGCAAGCCCTCTGAGTTCGTCAAGTTCTTTTGAAAAGCCCTCATTTATGATCCCGGTTTCATCAAGCGTCGCCGGAGGATCCCTTGATATGGCCTGTTCAATTTTATCAACAAGCATATTGAAATTTTCTATTTCTTTATGAATTTGCTTCAGAATTTTGCTCTCACATTGTCGGATAATATCCTTAACTTGAGGATAAATTTTCAATGATTCTTTTAGACTGTTCAGTTCTCTCGGCATTATCCTTGCACACATTAGACGTGTTGTAATGCGCTCGACATCTCTGATATCTTTCAGCAGTTCTCTGAGCTCATTCCTCAGAAATTCTTTGTTTTTCAATTCTTCAACGCCTTCAAGTCTTGCGTCTATTTTTTCACGGTCAATAAACGGTTCAAGCAATTGAATTCGTAGTAATCTCTTGCCACCCGGCGTCAGGCAATTGTCCATTGCCCAGTATAGTGTGTTGAGTTCTGTATCACGGACACTGGTGATAATCTCAAGATTTCTTCTTGTAGCTCCATCAAGATATACTGACTGCTGGATATCAAAATGACTTATTCTGTTTATGTGTGAGAGAGTTGACTTCTGGTTTTCCTTCAGATAGTAAAGAAGCGCGCCAGCCGCTGAAATTGCCAGGTTTTTGCCTTCAATACCAAAGCCATCAAGTGCAACAACATTAAAGTGTTCTTTCAATTGTTGATATGCAATTTCGTAAATAAAGTGATAACCATCTACAACACTCACCGGGATTTCAATCTTGATATTGATTCCTTGAGGTAGGATTAGTTCCTTCACTTCTTTGCGTGCGAGAACTTCAGTAAGTTTTTCTGATTCAATTTCACCACAGGCAAAATCGCCGGTAGTGATATCACAGAAAGCAATGCCCATCTTTTTTTCATCAGGAAGGCAGCTTGCAACAAATAGAGACTTATTTTCTTCAAGAAGGGATGGTCTGAGTACTGTACCCGGTGTAATTACTTCAATGACATCCCGCGCCACGAGTTTTTTCGCCTTATCTGCAGGTTCAAGTTGTTCGCATATTGCAATCTTCATTCCATATCTTACGAGTCTTGCAATGTAGTTTTCACTCGCTTTTACCGGAATGCCAGCAAGTGGGA
>JBDRWH010000230.1:0-2859 GCA_039802325.1 Caldifarciminota bacterium | reverse complement strand
TTAGTAACCATACTCGGTTCTGGTCTACACCTGTATCCTTTTGAAGGAAGGGTTATATTATTCATTGCGCCCATTCTGTCTATCTTCGTTGGTGCTGGAATCGCCTTCCTTTACGACATTCTGCATAAGCAATCTCGAATAATTGCAATATTGATAGTATTTATCCTGTTTATTCAACCCGCAAGTATTGCAGGCTATCATCTGATAAAACCACGTGCACCTGAAGAACTCAGACCAGTATTAGAATACCTCAGGAAAAATATGAGAGAAGGCGACCTTATCTATGTTTATTATGGTGCAGAAAATGCATTTAGATACTATCAAGAAAAATTTCCTGAGATTGCTGGGCGTTACATACCAGGTAAGGAATCACGCGACGACTGGACAGGTTACTACAAAGAAATTGAAAAACTCAAAGGCAACGAACGGATCTGGTTTATATTCTCTCACATTGCTACACATTTGGGCGTTAATGAAGAAAAACTATTTCTTAGTTATCTTGACCTCTCTGGAACAAAGATTGAGTCATTCAAAGCGTCCGGTGCTTCAGCGTATTTGTATCAACTTAACAAATGAATTCATTATCCTTGACAATTACCGTAAAATGAATAGAATACTATATGGAAAAATTTAACAAAGGTATTATTGGCGCAGTGATTGCCGGCGTTATTGGCATATTTTTAGCCACGGTCGGTTTCTGGCGCACAATATTAATACTTTTTTTGGTTATCCTTGGATTTTTGATCGGGACCTACTGGGAAATCCGTAAAAAAGAATAATTTACTCAGTTACAAGCAAATCCTCAAAATATCGCAAATGGCTGGGGAATGAATGTAAGAATCAAGATAAGAAGTGCCATAAACGCATAGATTTTTTCTCTTCTGGATAATGGGGTTATCGCATCCTGTATCAGAGTTTCACGACGGGCAAGAATAAAGACGAGTAAACCCCAGATTATCCATCCCTGCCACAGAATTCCAAATCCGATAAGTATCAAGATAATGGGAATATATAACTTCTTCTGATTTTTCAATAATATGCTATAAGCAATATGTCCGCCATCTAATTGACCTATGGGTATTAGATTCATTGAGGTCACAAGAAAGCCAATCCAGCCTGCAAAAGCCATAGGGTGCAGGAAAAGGTCAGTTCCTTCGGGTACTGAAGGATGGATAATCTTGCCAAGAAAATAAAACAGAAGCGAATCACCAAGCCTTAAATAAGAACTATCAGACGGCACAGCACGAATTTCAGAAAGTACAATCCCAATGATTGAAATAACAAATGCAACCAGAAATCCACAAATCGGACCGGCTATGCCTACCTTCAATAATGCTTTTCTTGAAGGTACTATGGATTTCATTCTTATAATTGCACCAAATGTGCCTAAAAAATGAAAAGGCATCGGAATAAAATATGGCAGACTCGTTACCATACCATGCCTTTTTGATACAAAATAGTGGCCCAATTCATGACAGGTCAGTATTGCCATAAGAGAGAACGAAAAAGGAACACCCATAAGAATATCAGAGAAGTTTCCAAAGGGATTACCTCCACTATTAAATGAACCAGCAAGAAGAGTGGTAAAAATGGTTGCAACAAAGAGTAAAACATTAAGCCAGATTTTAGGATTATCAACAAATTTAGGAACAACTCCCAACATTATCCTGTGATTGTCACCCTCTTTAGTGAAAAAAGGCGTATAACCATACTGTGCACAAAAATCATTTATCTCTTTTATTGTTTGTTCAAGGGGTTCATTAATTCTGCCATAGATTGTTGCTAATTGCCTTTCGTAAGCAAAATTAGCAACCGACATCTTTGCTTCTAAAAATTTCAATATCTCTTCAATCATGTATAAGCTGTACCTCTTTTCAAATGCATTATTAATAACAGTACCTCAATCGGACTGATTCCCTGAATCCTTGAAATCTGATCAAGATTCTGTGGTTTTATCTCATTCAATTTATTCTTTGCCTCATTGGATAAACCCTTCACTGTATTGAAATCAAAACCCTCTGGAATTTTTTCATTCTCAAGATGTTTGAGTTTCTCTATCATTTCCTGCTCCCGTCTTATATATCCTTCGTATTTTGTTTCAATCTCAGTTCTAAATCCGATTCTTTCTTCAACCTCCGCATCCAGAAATTCCCTTATGTCGTGCCAGTGTATGTTCGGACGCTTCAATATCTGCAAAAGATTTGCACCACCTGATTCGTCGGTGACAGGCAATTCACCTTTTTTCGTTAGCATCGGATTGATAACATCTGGCTTTACAATAGTGGTTTTCAGGTTCTCAAGTGTTGCATCAATCTTTTTTCTTTCTTCAACGAGTTTTTGATAATAATCTTCGCTTACAAGTCCGAATTTGACGCCATAATGCATAAGTCGGTCGTATACATTGTCAATTCTTAGAATCAACCTGTGTTCTGCCAGGGATGTAAACATACGATAAGGTTCCAGCGTATTCTTTGTCACAAGGTCATCAATCAGTACGCCAATATATGCCTCATATCGCTTCAATACAAAAGGCTCTTTTTCTTGTAAATTCAAAACTGCATTTATGCCTGCCATAAAACCCTGGGCAGATGCTTCTTCATAGCCGGATGTTCCATTTATCTGACCTGCACAATATAGATTCTTTATTGTCTTTGACTCAAGTGTTGGATATAACTGAACTGGAAAAACAAAATCATATTCAACTGCATAACCAGGTCTGGTTATCACAGCACTTTCAAGTCCATCTATAGCATGTAGTATCTCTACCTGGACATCATAAGGTAGAGATGTTGATAGACCATTAAGATAATATTCACCTGATTCATAACCTTCAGGTTCAATAAAAACAATATGAGAATT
>JBDRWH010000229.1:0-2879 GCA_039802325.1 Caldifarciminota bacterium | reverse complement strand
CCGGGGGATTTGATGCAGAATACGGTGAAGCACTATCTGGTGTTGTGAATATTGTTACGCGTGAAGGTGGTGATAGAACCAGTGGTAATTTTGTTTACACGACTGATGAAATTTTCACCTCGGATAAGTTAAATTTCGGTTATAATCAATATGAATTGAGCCTTGGCGGAGGTGTTCTGCCAAAGTCGCGATTAAGATATTTTATTTCTGGTGAATCCTATCTTACTGATGCCCATCAACGGGCAAGGTATAAACTTCCTTCGCCACGGTTTGACTACAAGGCACAGGGCAAACTGGCATACCGGTTACCGAATGCCAAAGGCAAGGTAATCTTATCGGGATTTTATCAGCGGGAAATGTATCAATACTACAGTGATATCTGGGGTGAATTGAGTATGATCTATAATCTTGACCACCGGGCTGCAGAATTACGAAAAGGATATTTAGGGAGTTTGACATTCAACTATATGCCGACAACGAAATCAATCATGGAAGCAAAATTTGGATATACAAAGAACACAAGGTTCTATGCAGTGAGGGATCTGGAAGAAGAACAAAGACAGGGTCGTAAATGGTATGAAGACTATATTTTCAAGGCAAACCACTTTCCTGGGCTCCTGCTTCAAATTCCTGACACCATGATAAAGTCATATCTAATTGATTCTTTAGCCCTTCCTGATATGCCCTATCACTATGTAGAATTTGAGCGTTCCACAGCAGCAAGTTTGCGGAAAAACCCATACGGTGCAACTGGCTTTTTCTATACCGTGGGTGACGATAGAATGTGGCGTTATTTTTTCAATCGTGATTATCAATTCAATTTTGCTTATACGAATGCGATTGGTGAAATCCACGAATTCAAGACAGGATTTAATATTATTTCTCAGAATGTCGGCTGGTTTGATAATAATCTTCCATTTTATCTGACACCATTCTGGGATAGATACAACAAAAATCCTCTAAAAGGAGCATTCTATATACAGGACCGAATGGATTTTGAGGGGATCATTACCCGACTTGGCATAAGGCTTGATTATTTTGATTCCAAAGCAAGTGGCTTGACCAATCCTTCTGATATTACAGATTCCACAGTGGTTAAAACCCCGCCAAAGATCAGGCTTTCACCCAGGCTTGGGTTTTCAATGCCTATTACTGAACGTTCAAAATTCCGTTTTAATTACGGGCATTTTTATCAGACACCTACTGCTCATGACCTGTATCGTTCAACTGAACCCGAGGTTGTCTGGCTGCTTTTAAGGCGATTCAACTCAGTTGTCGGTAATCCTAACCTGACAGTGGAAAAAACTGTTGCGTATGAAATGGGTTATGAAAATCAGCTTTCCGAGGTGTTCGCTCTTGGTTTTATTGCCTATTACAAAGATATTTACGACCTGATTCAAACCCAGAAGATAGATGTACTACCTTATGCTTATTATCAGGTGAGGAATCTTGATTATGGTAATGTGAAAGGAATTGAGTTGACTCTGAAAAAGAGAATGTTGAACTACTGGTCTTTTGATATATCTTATACATTACAGTTTGCTAAAGGAACTGCTTCTTCAGCCTGGCAGAACTACTACAATATCTATCTTGAAGATCCGGATCCAATTACCGGCGAGTATCCAATACCGCGCGTTGACTACTGGTTAGATTTTGATGAACGGCATATCATCAATTCTACACTGGGATTTGAAGTTCCTGAGAATTTCATTATTCTACCCCTGCGTGATATGACCAGCGACTTTATCTTTTCTTACCATTCAGGTTTTCCATATACACCAACAGATTCAAAGGGGAATAAACTGGGTGATGACAATTCAGCACGCATACCTGGATACATCAATGTGGATGCCAACATAATGAAAGGAATATCAATCAGCAAGCTGAAATTTGTTATTTTCGCGAATTTATACAATTTGTTAAACACCGAGCAGATTACTTCAGTTTACAGTACAACCGGCAGGCCTGATGATGATGGTCAGTCTTCAACGATCAATGTCGGTCAATTTTCAAATATTTCTCTTGCGAGTGCATACTATACACCTCAAGCTGATTATAATCATGATGGTCTCTGCAACCCATATGAATTGAGGGAAGAATATGTCAAGGCGCGAACTTTCTATTATAATAATCCTTTGCACTGGAATCCTGGATTCAGAATGCGAGTAGGCGTAGGATTGAATTTTTGATGAGTATCATTGATTAATGTGCCAGGGTTTCTGAAGTTAGGGTATGAAAATTATCTGCAGATGCGAAGATATTACTGAAGAAGAGATAGTCCAGAAGATAAGAGAAGGTTATAAGACACTGGATGAATTGAAAAGGGTTCTGCGGGTTACTATGGGATTGTGTCAGGGCAAGGGCTGTAGAAGACATATTGCGCGGATTCTTTCCAGAGAATTGGGTATCCCGATTGGAAAGATAAAACAACCTACTTATAGGCCGCCAACCAAACCCGTTCCGATTAGGGCAACAAAGTAAGAATAGTCTATAGGTTGGGGCTGAGAAGCTGGTCATAGAAATTCTTTAGAGGCGCGGTAAATTTCTCTAAAACAAATCATGCAGAATGTAATGAATGTTCTGGATTTAGGTAGAAAGAGCTACAAAGAGGTCTGGGATATTCAAAAGGACATACATCAGAAAAGGGTTAATAATGAGATTCCTGATACACTCATACTTGTTGAGCACGATCCAGTTGTAACACTTGGAAAATCAGGCAATAAGGGTAACATAAAAATTCCAATTCAGTTGTTGGAAGAAAAAGGGATTGATTTTTTTCAGATTGAACGTGGTGGCGATGTCACATTTCATGGACCAGGTCAAATTGTTGGCTATCCTATCTTTAACATCAAACAGGGTCTGGCAGGAATAAAACCATT
>JBDRWH010000228.1:0-2880 GCA_039802325.1 Caldifarciminota bacterium | reverse complement strand
TTGTATCATTTCAAATTCGCATATCGGTTGTCCAAAAGCCTTGCGCTCCTTTGAATACTTGACTGCGGCTTCAAGTGCTGCCTGCGATACACCAACTGCTTGAGCACCAATGTCAACTCGTGATACATCAAGGGTATTCATACAGATTTTGAATCCATCACCTTCCTTGCCGAGCAAATTTGCTTTAGGAACTTTACAATCTTCAAACATCAATTCACAATTACCACTCGCTCTAATTCCCATCAAAT
This sequence comes from Caldifarciminota bacterium, assembly GCA_039802325.1. Lineage (GTDB taxonomy): Bacteria > Hydrothermota > Tepidihabitantia > SM23-42 > JAOAFX01 > JAOAFX01. Next base: position 2,632 of record JBDRWH010000228.1, on the reverse strand, counting down.
CCTCGTGTTTGCCCAGAGTGAAGCCCGGAGTTCCGCGCTCAACTATAAAGGCACTCATTCCTTTGTGTTTTAGTTCTTTGTTCGTGTACGCGAAAACTACATATACACCTGCCTCGGTGCCATTTGTAATAAACCTCTTGGTTCCATTAAGAACATAATAATCACCATCAAGTTTAGCAGTTGTTTCCATAGCAGCCACATCACTACCTGCATTTGGCTCAGTGATACCTATCGCCCCTATTTTTTCACCACTGCACAAGGGCGGAAGGTATTTCTGTTTCTGCTCTTCAGAACCAAAGGTCAAAATGGGATAGGTTGTAAGCGAGTTATTTACGGCAACTATTACACCTGTTGTTGCACACACACGAGATATTTCTTCAATCGCAATTGCCAGTGATACAAAATCAAGACCTGAACCGCCGTATTTTTCCGGTACCACAATTCCCAGTAGTCCCTGTTTTGCACACTTTCTTATATTCTCCCAGGGGAATTGACCGGTTTTATCAATCTCAGGTGCCAAAGGTGCAAGTTCTGCCTCGGCAAACTTGCGCACCTGGTCCTGCAGCATTTTTTGTTCAGCAGTTAAATCAAAATTCATATTACCTCCCTTTCAGAAAACACCTAAAAGTCCAAAATACCTAAATGCCTAAAGGTTAAAACCGAAAAGTCCAAAACCTGTCCCGCTGAAAAACATAATACCTAAATGCCAAAAAATTTTAGGAATTTAGGTGTTTAGGTATTTAGGCATTTTACTTTCCAAGTATCTGCCTTGCAATCACAATTTTTTGAATTTCGCTCGTGCCTTCGCCGATCTCCATCAACTTCTCATCGCGCAAAAATCTCTCCACAGGATACTGATCAGTAATCCCTGCCAATCCGTGTATATCAATTGCCATACTTGTTGCCTTCATTCCAACGGTTGAAGCATAATATTTTGCCATTGCGGATTCTTTCAAATAAGGCTTTCCTGCATCCTTTAGCTGGGCTGCACCATAAACCAGCAACCGCGCTGCCTCAATCTCGGTCGCCATCTCAGCAATCATGGATTGGATTGATTGATTTTTTGTCAAATTTTTTTCCTGGACAAATTTGACCGAGGCATCAAGTGCACCCTGACCAATACCCAGAGCTAAGGCACCGATGGAAATTCTGCCTCCATCAAGTGTCTCCATAAAAATCTTAAACCCATCGCCTTCCTGTCCGAGGATATTTTCTTTTGGAATTACGCAATCTTCAAAGAGCAATTCAGAAGTTATTGAGCCACGAAGACCAAGCTTGTCCTCTTCTTTGGCAGGTGTAAACCCCGGCGTTCCTTTTTCAACTACGAAGGCAGAAATCCCCTTATATCCCAGGGCAGGATCTTTGGTTGCAGTAAAAATGATAACATCTGCAACATGGCCTGAAGTAATAAATCGCTTTGTGCCATTTACTACATACTTATCGCCTTCAAGTCTGAATCTGGTCTGAGTCCCTGCAGCATCACTACCTGCATTTGGTTCGGTCAAACCAAAAGAACCAATTTTTTCGCCTTTTGCCAATGGGATGAGCCATTTTTGTTTCTGTTCTTCTGTTCCTGCATAATAAATCGGGAATACACCAAGAGAAGAATGAGCAGCAAGAAATATCCCGGTTGAACCACATACCCTGCCAATTTCTTCAACTGCTATTGCATAAGATAATACATCAAGTCCTGCACCACCATATTCTTTTGGGATATACAATGCGAGGAATCCCAATTCACCCATTCTTTTTACCAAATCCCAGGGAAATTCACCTTTTTTGTCTATCTCTTTTGCCCTTGGTGCAACTTCATTATTTGCAAATGCACGCACCTTTTCTCTAAATTCTTTATGTTTTTCACTTAATAACATAGACCTCCTCATATCTATCAAAAAAACAAAGCAATCAAGGACAATTTATGTCAATCAAAGACATGGTAGTAGAGCATAAAACTTTTTAGCCCTTTCTTGCCCTTTGTTTTTCGCCTTTTTGCCATCTTTAGCCCTTTTAAGCCTTCTTGAGCCTTCTGAATATTTCCACCAACTGCCACATTCTGCTTTTCTGTATGACCATAAGACCTTTATTATTTTTTAAAAATTTCTTTTTTTAATTTCAATGCCTCTTTTATAAAAAACTCTTTCCATTCATTATGGTCAATCTTCACAAGCATACGAGGATAATCGCTCAAATCAGATGCTTTAACTAATTGGGTGCCCAGTTGAACTGGGTCAATATGCCAATCAAATTTTGCTTTTGCATCAAGAATGAGTTTTTTAAAATCATAACCCTTTTCTTTGAGGATGAAATAAATATCAATAAAATCACGCGCCCTCGCCTCCATTGAAATTGTGTGCACTTTATTTACTGCAATGTCATATAAACTATCCACTTCAATGTTTTTATAAATCATGCCTTTTTCAATGCGAGGGAATGGATAATAATTAAAATCAATTTTTAAGAATCTTTCTTCAGTAAGAAAGAGATAGAAACTATGAAGTCCCAAGAATCTTCTATAATCTACTTTTACGAGATTTATCTTTTTTTGGAGTTTTTGAACAAAATTTCTAACTGCAGGTAAATAGACTTCTTTTTCACTAAAGAAATCTAAATCCTCAGAGATACGATGGAATAA
>JBDRWH010000227.1:0-2881 GCA_039802325.1 Caldifarciminota bacterium | reverse complement strand
ATCATATTCAATTTTCCTGTTCCCGCGGATGAAACTGTCGGTGAACTTCTTTCAAATATTCGCGGTCGATATGCGTATAGATCTGGGTTGTAGAAATATCTGAATGCCCGAGTAATTCCTGAACTGCCCTCAAGTCAGCACCAGCCTGCAACAAGTGTGTAGCATAAGAATGTCTAAAGGTGTGAGGAGTGACCTTTTTTCTTATACCTGATTTTATAAGATATTTACGCAGAATCTTCAAAAAACCCATTCTTGAAAGTTTATTCCCTCTTGCATTCAAAATGAGATATGAAGTCTTTTTGTTCTTCATCAAAGATGCTCTTCCGTTCTGTAGATATCTCTGTATTGCCCTTAGCGCCTTTTTTCCAAACGGCACAAATCGCTGTTTATTGCCTTTGCCAATGATACTCAGCAATTCTTCGTTTATTAATATGTCGGTCATTTTAAGATTCAATAATTCGGAAATTCGTAAACCTGCGCCATAAAGCAATTCAAGGCAAACTCTATCCCTTAACCCTGCTGGTGTTTGTTCATCTACGGATTCAATTATTGTGTTTGCTTCATCCACCGACAAGGTCAATGGTAATTTTCTGCCGACCTTTAATAGTTCAATGTCATCCGCAGGATTATTGGTTATTTTATTGTCTGAAAATAGATAATTATAATACACCCTCATTGCGGAAATTTTGCGATTGATTGAAATCGGGCTCAAGCCAATATCAAAAAGGGAATGAATAAAATTGCGCAGGTCATTAATCTTTGCAGTGTGCAAATTCTTATTTTGCGATTCTAAAAACGAACGAAGTTGTTTTATATCCAGTAAATATGATTGGATTGTATTCAATTCACTACCCTGACTTATCAAGAAATTCTCAAAATCAGCAAGACTAAGGTCATCGGACATAGACTGAATTATGATAACTAAAATCTCTGATTAGTCAAGAAAAATAATGTAGGAACCGTAGTCGTTTTACGGTGGTGAAATGCGCCTGGTTAGGATGAATCTCATAAATCTACCTATTGACCAGAGTAGTTTTTTTGTTATACTCAAGATCGTGGATGAAAATCTCATCAAACCCGGTGATCTGGTATATATCTATCTGGATGATAAAAGGCAGTTTCTTATCCAGGTACTGCCAAAACTAAAACTATCAACAGATTTAGGTGATATCAGTATCGACGATATGGTAAACAAGGAATTCGGATATGTCGGTAAAACGCACCTGGGCAAAGATTTCTATTGCCTCAAACCTACGACCAGTGATTTAATGCTAAAAATAAAAAGGAAAACCACAATTATCTATCCGAAAGATCTTGGTTATTTACTATTTGAAACTTCAATCGGACCGGGCTCAAAGGTTATAGAAGTCGGCACAGGGAGTGGTGCTCTGACATTGTTTTTGTCAAAGATTTTAGCACCGGATGGCGTTGTATATTCTTATGAAAGGAATGAAGAGTTTCTTGAAAATGCAAAGAAGAATTTGGAAAAGATAACGAATAAGTGCAGAATAGAATTCTTTTTCCGCGATGCTGCAATTGAAGGATTTCTGCAAAAAGATGTAGATGCAGTATTCATTGATGTTCCTGAGCCCTGGGATATTGTGCCCCGGGCATTTGATTCACTCAAGAATGGACACCATCTTGTAAGCCTGAGCCCTAATATTGAACAGGTGAAAAGGACTGTTGAAATGTTAGAAAGATCAGGATTCATTCGTATAAAAATCTGTGAAGTTTTACAGAGAGAAATTTTGGTCAGAGAAAGAGGCGTACGACCAAGGGAAAGAGGTATTACACACACTGCATATCTTGTGAGTGCAACAAAAACAATCGTTTCACAAATTTAGAATTGGTTAAAAGGTTGAATGGTTAAATTTTTAGGTATCCTGATTTTCATCAGGGCAAGTTTTAGGCATTTGCAATCTTTACCGTGAATATTTTACTCCAGATAAACCAAGGGGTCTACTGGCTTCCCTTCTTTTCTCAATTCAAAATGTAGCATTGGGCCGGAAAGTGAACCACTTTCGCCCACTCGGCCTATTATCCTGCCTGCAGGAATCTCATCACCAACCTTAACAAGAATTTCTGATAAGTGTCCATACAGTGAATAGAAACCATCCAAATGGTCAATCAAAACCAGATTTCCATAACCCATAAATTTACCTGCATACACAACCTTACCCTGGGCAACCGAATAAACCTGTTCACCGTAAGTACTCAGTATGTCAATTCCATTGTTCTTTGTAGTTGTATTATATTTGGGATGAACGACTTTACCAAATTTTGTTCCTACGGAGCCTTTGCAGGGCCACGGCAGTTTCCCTTTGTTTTTTTCAAAATAGCTCCTGGCACTGGATATCTCTTTTTCTCGCTGCTTTTGTAATGAAACAATCAAATCCTCAAGTTTACGCTGGGCGCTTTTCAACTCTTTTTCAATCTTCTTTTTTTCTGTTTCCTTCTTCGCCATCTCATCTAAAATTTGCTTTTTTTCCTGACGTTCTTTACTCAATTGATCAAGTTCCTGTTCTTTTTCAAGACGACGGGATTCCAAAATAGCAATTAACTCTTCCCGCATTTTCTTATCCGCCAGATATTTTGTCCAATCATTCTTGAATTCAAAAAACAATTTCCTATCGTTCTTTGCAAGCATTTGCAAATAATAAGAAGTTGAAAGAATCTCGGGAATTGATTTTGATGAGAATAGTATTTCCAGACGGTAAAATGGAGTCCATTTATAAAGGCGGATTAATCTTGCTCGCAATTCTTCTTTTTGGAATTTCATCTTCGATTCCAAGCGTGCGATTTCGCGATTTAGTTCACCAACTCTAATTTTCTCTTCGTATTCCTGACTGGTTAATCTTTCAATATATTCAGTGGAAAGATT
>JBDRWH010000226.1:0-2887 GCA_039802325.1 Caldifarciminota bacterium | reverse complement strand
AATTTCTTCTGAAATTTTCTTTGGGGCTATAATTTTCATTTTAATTTCTTCAATATATTTTGGGCTGCCCAAAATCATACCTTTATATGCAGATTCCGACGGCTCAAAATTGTAATTTTCTAATTTATCTTCAACAAATTTTCGATAATCCCTACGGGCATACTCTTCATTTTGACTAAAGTATTCAAATAACCACCTTTCGTCAATAAAACTTTTAGTTCCAAGGACACAACTTTGATAACTTGTCCATTTATATTCTATAGGATTTTTGATAATTCCTTTTTTTACGCCCTGAAGATGAATGTAGCGGGTGAGTTCAAGAAAATATTGGTCAATTTCTACCAAAATACTTTTGTATCGTCCTTGAAACAAGTGACCAACCCGTTTGTATTTATAGTTGAAGTAAACAGCATAAGATGTATTGATATAATGCATTACAGCATTTAAATTAGCTTCCTTAGTTTTTAACAGTAGATGATAATGATTATGAAGTAAGGCATATGCATAAATAGAAATTTTGAATTTAGGGATAGCAGACTTCAATATGTCCAAAAATTTTTGAAAATCTTTAGATATTCTAAAAATTGACCTTTTCTCAATCCCACGTGCAAAAACATGATATAATCCATTTTCAATTTCAATTCTCAAAGGCCGCGCCATAACTGGTTAATGGTTAAGACCTGACCCCATCACCATTCAGGACCAATGGTCAGGTAAAACTTCCAGTGAGAAGGTGCGCCGTTTTCATCAATCCAGTTCTGCAAATTATTTGCCCGGGCAAAATCAAGTTTGAATATCGCAAAAAGAAAATTAAACCTCAAACCAAATCCCAGCCCCATCTTGACATCTTTAAATTGAATGGGCAAAAGACCGTCCGCTGACTCATAGACCTTAAACGAATCAGAATAGATTCCTGCAAAATCAGCAAACAGAACACCTCGGATATTTCTGATCTCCATTGGCAAAGGAAAAGCAAGTTTCAGGCGATCAATAAATGGAAACCGATATTCAAAATTTAGAAATCCTAAATCTCCACCAGTAAATGTATAGTAATCAAAACCCCTTATAGAACCTGGACCACCAATAGACCAGAGTTCACTATCTTTGCCAAAATTTCCAGCCAGAACCAATCTTGTGGCAAAACTCGCCCGCGGAGAAAGCTGAAAATACTTGCGATAATCAAAAATTCCAACCTTAATATCAAAATCACTGAATACTGTAGTATAGCCAGTAATCCTTGCACGGCGGCCATTAAGAGGACCAGTATCACCCCACTTTGCATTGTCAAAAACTAAAGAAAGTTCAGGATAGGTAAAGTTGTATGATGTATCTACATATCTGTCTGAATAGAGGTCGTCAAAAAAATCAAGCCATCTTGTTTCGTAAATCTTATATGTATATAAGCCTAATTCAGTGCGTAAAAATTTTGTTAAAGGATACTGGAGTATGCCACCAACCCCGAGGTAACGCCAGATAACAAGGTCATTACCTTCGGCGAAATAGTTCAGGTATTGATAAAAGGCACCTCCAAAATCAGTCCGTTTTTTTAAATACCAGTAGACCAGAAAAATATCGGATGAGGTTATACTTCCATAAAAATCAGTGCTCAACTGGATAAGATGGTCACCTAAAATGTCACTCAGGGCAATCTGAGTCATGCCGGAAAATCCTAAGGGAGTGTAGTAAGAGGCACTTGCAACAATATAATCAAGGGTAAATTTCAGCCGGTAATTTCTTACCCTGCTCTTTTCAAGTTCAGTTGGTTCATAATAGTTTTCCGCAATGGCTTCTTCAGTGGTATCACAATCAACCATTTTGTTCAGAGGTTCTTTTACCACACAGATGTCATAGCCATAATCATTATAATAGCCAAATGCAATTTTCTGGAGGTCACGGGAAATTGAAGGATAATATATACCCGTGAGAATGTCTGTTTTCTTAACTATTTCGTTGTGATCAAAGGATAAATAGTAAAGATTATATGCTGAATCATAGTCAGCAACAAAAAATAGACCGGAATCAGCGTAAAACAAGGGTGAAGTTATATACGTCGTGCGTGGTACAATTCTATCTATGGATTCGTCATTCTTAATAAATATTCCATAGCTACCATAGTGATACTCCTCGTTTGAATCAGGACGGTCAGAGACGAAAACAATCTTACTGTCCGATGAAAAATTTGGGAATTTATCTGCATAAATGTCATCAGTTAGTTTTTCGGTTTTCCCGGTTTTTATATCAAGTTGGTAAATATCAAGGTAGCAATCTTTCAGACCGCTAAAGATAATCCTGGTGCCTTCCGGTGAAAATTTTGGCGAATAAATGCCATCAAGTTTTAATCTGAATTTCTTATAGACCCTGCCATTCCGGGCGTTGATTATATACAGCACATCTTCACCATGTGCCTTTGCTGCAAAACTCACAAACTTTTCATCAGGTGACCAGGTAATACCACCTTGATACAGGTGTAGACCTTCATAACCTGAAGAATATTCTGCTTTTATCAGTTTTTTCAATATCCTGCCATCAATGCTTGATATAACAACCAATTCCACATTTCCCTGGCGGTCACTGATAAACGCAATCTTATCACCATTAGGTGAAATCGCCGGAGAGGTATTATAAAAAGAGCCTGTTTTTTTATGATCATAAACAACCCGAGCAAAATTATCAAAATTTTCAGCAAGTTTGATTTTAGGCCAGTATTTAATCTGATAGAATTTAATCCACCGTTTGTTGAATTCATCAACATCCACACCAAATGCACTTATAAACGCATTATCTAAATTTCTCTTGGCTTTCACAAGGTGAATGAACTCGCTGATTTTTTCTCGTCCATATTTTATGGCTACGTAATTGTAGAATGCCTGCCCTTCTTTATAAATGA
>JBDRWH010000225.1:0-2905 GCA_039802325.1 Caldifarciminota bacterium | reverse complement strand
GCGAATTTGAAACAGAGTGGTGTAGATATTCGGGTGATTGGCAATTCCTGGGGTGGCAGTGGTACAGATCAGCATTTCTGGGCAGCGGTATTGAACTGGAAAAATCTGGGAATCTTTCCGGTCTTCTCAAATGGTAATTCAGGACCTGGTTCAGGTACAGTCGGTTCACCTGCAAGTTATCCGTTATCCTGTGGTGTAGGTGCAACAGACAGTGGTGATAATATTGCCGGTTTTTCTTCCCGTGGTCCTGCACCCAATCAGAGTCCCTGGAATGACCCACAATACTGGTATTATTCAACCTGGAATTTGTTGAAACCCGATGTATCAGCGCCTGGTGTGAATGTGAATTCGTCAGTGCCTGGGGGTGGTTACCAAAGCATGCAGGGTACTTCAATGGCTTCACCCCATGTTACTGGTGGAACAGCAGTCCTGCTGCAGAAAAATTCCGGACTTACCGTGACCGAACTTTACGATCTGTTCAGGCTCTACTGTGACCAACCTTCAGGTGGTGGTCCATATCCGAATAATAATTATGGCTGGGGCAGAATAAATCTCTGGCATTCATTGCAAGCAGTACCCACTGCAAACAGACCAAATGTTGTATTAAGTCGGACAAATATCGTTAATGACAACAATGGTAATGGTAAACTTGACCCAGGTGAAAATGCAGGTATTGTGACCTATGTGAAGAATACAGGCGGTGTAGTAGCAACCAATGTGCAGGGAAGATTAAGAACAACATCGCCTTACATCACTATAACCGATTCAATGTATACTTATGGCACAATCAATTCTGGTGATAGTGCAAATAATGTCTCCGACCCTTATGATATAAGTGTCCATGCCTCAACACCACCTGGGCATATGGCGAATTTCCAGCTGGTGCTCATTGCTGCAGAGACTACCTGGGTAAGAACTTTCTCATATCAGGTTGGCGTTGCACCTGGCGAGATCATCTGGGGTCCAAAATCTCTACCCAATTTCCCGACAAGCAATTTCATTTATGGAGTTACCTATGATAGAATCGGTGATAGAATCTATGTCGTAGACTTCTACTCTACTTCAATCCGTTACTATTCCTCAGATAGTTTTGTAACATACTATGGAGCAATTACTGCACCGCAGGATTCTGGAGTTGACCTGGCATACTCCCGGTATGATGACGCATTATACTTCGCCAATTATCCACAGAAACTGGTATGGAAGCTGAATAAAAATACAGGCGCTGTTTTGCGTCAATTCAACAACCCTGCAAATGATTATCCTGTAGGTCTCGCATTTCGTCCGCCCAATACAATGTGGTATGCGGATAGAAGAGTTGCGCTTGGTGGAACTCAATTGATATATATTGGTGATACACTCGGTGTTGCCACTCAGTATAATAGCCCGATTCAGGGATACTATAATACCCGCTGTCTGGCTTATGACTCTTTGGGTAATTCCTTTGTAAATGTCCAGACCTGGTTTAATTCAAGCCAGGCACTTGATAGTGTTGGTGTTGTGGAATTTACGGGAACACCACCTACATTTACCGGGAAAAAGTTTCTTTTGAATCCCGGCTGGAATATCCGTGGTATTGAGGCAGACCCAAGAGACGGCAATTACTGGGTAACGATTGTCCAGATCAGTGGAACCTATGTCAATCAGATAGTAAAGGTTAAAGGTTTCTATACGCCACTTACTCCGGTTGAAGAATCAGAGAAAGAAAATGTTGCTCAATGGAAACTCCTGAAAGTCATTCCAAATCCTGCAAAGAACAATCTTACATTCCATATCAATCCGAATAACCTCAAGAGCAATTACCTGAGTATCTACGATATCAGCGGACGACTTGTAGCAAAAGTTCAGTTCAATAAGGGTGAAAGTGTGATCAACTGGAATCCGAGAAAGGCATCCCTTGCTGATGGTATATACTTCGTGATGTTAGAAAAAGATGATGGTGTGATCACACAAAAATTCGTCCTGACTCACTAATACTAACTGAATTTCAATAAAGAGCCCCGGCATTGCCGGGGCTCTTTTCATTTAGAAGACAATAATTTTTCCACAAATCATTTGCTTGTTATCTCTGTTTTCAATTCTATAAAAATAAACACCAGAAGAAAGATTGTTAATCACTGAATGCGGATAAATTGTTCTAATCTTTCTACCAGATACATTATAGATAATCATCAATTCATTCTTTGATAGATTCTCTAACCTGTATCCCTGTCTTAGAATTGTAGGAACATACAAACCACTTAGATTTTCACTAACATTATCTTCTTCAACACCAATCAAAATCTCCTTGAATCCTTCCTGAATCTGCCAGCCAGGATTATTTAATCCACGCCATTCATAGGCACCAACATCCCAGTAACTTCCATAAGGCCTGGATAAAAGATTAAAATCATCATCCGGTGCATTATATGATTGTGTTCCAGTATTGAGTAATGTGGCATTTGATTTGGGATAGAGATTGATAGTGCCAGGGACTGGATTTGGATTTATAAATTCCTGGCTCGGATGATTGCCCAATGTTGAACCTGTGACCTGGGATTGACCATAATGCCGATTATATGCTACATAACCCGGACCTATTCCATCCGGTGCCTGTATCGCACTCGCGGTTATGGTATCCTGATAACAGGCATTATTGATGCAGACCATTTCTCCGGTTGCAATATTCCAGTCATCAAGCCTGAGGCAGGTTGTATTGCAGTGATATATTGTATTATTACGGATATATAAATCATTCATCCCCCAGCCACCATAATTGCGGACATTTATGCCATAATCACAATTGAATATCACATTATTATCAATATCGGTCTGTCCAACCGCAAAGATTCCTTCAGGTGTATTCCAGATTGCATTCCGCCGTACAATATTGTTATCACTTGCTGAACTCTGGTCAGTCTTATAC
>JBDRWH010000224.1:0-2920 GCA_039802325.1 Caldifarciminota bacterium | reverse complement strand
CAAGAAACAAATTTATGTTGTATTCTGCGATATTTTTGTAAACTTCTGCGATTGGTTTCATCTGGAGTTTTTCTGGGGATTGATTTTTTATTGCTGAATAGACGCCGTCACCGATCAATATTAAATCGACAGCTGTCTCTGAGAATGCAAGTCCTAAGCCAGCGCGGAATGCCTCAGCATTTATTGATGAGCCGTAAGGTGGTTTCGTACTTAATATGACTACTTTTTTCATTCGCCAATTCCGAAACTTACAAAACGATCACATTCTTCAATTATTTCGGCCAGGGTTGCAATGCCAGTTAGTTTGGTTCCTTCTATAACATTTTCACGAAATAAACCCCGAAAATGTGCACAATCACCACAGGCAACGATCTTCGCTCCTAAATCAGCCAGCTCCTTCATCATTGATGGAATATGCCTTTCACCCGGTGATTTAATATTTTTGTTTAATGCGATTACGCCATCAAGATAAAGAAAAATATCAACATTGATGCCTTTTTCAATCGCTGCCTTGCTCAGATGATAAACAGTATCCAGATGTTCAAATGTATATGGTCCTGCTGTTACAATAAAGCCAATGCGTTTCTTTTGTCTTTCCATGATCCTAAATAAAAAGTGTTATCTGCGCTTTTGAGGCATTCTCAAGATAGGTTGCCACTCCGACCACGCCTTTCAAACCGTCAATCAGTTCTTCTTTTTTCAAACCCATTACATTCATTGACATTTCACAGGCATAAAGATTTACACCGAGTTGTATTGCTATATTGATGAGCTCGGGTAACGAAGCGACCTTTTTTTTCTTCATCACATCCTTCATCATATTCGTTCCTATACCCATCATATTCATCTTTGATAGCACAAGATTGTCAGCACCTTTTGGTAACATCATGCCGAACATTTTCTCAATAAGCGATTTTCCTTTTACCTTTACCCCTTTTTTCCGCAAGGCACTCAGACCCCAGAAGGTGAAGAACATATCAACTTGCATTCCTGAAGCTGCAGCGCCCGTGCCAATGATAAATGCTGCAAGGCATTTATCAAGTTCACCGCTGAATACAATTATTGATACTTTATCTTGAGCCATTTTACTCCTTTCATTTGATTTTCTGAATGTATGCCTTTATCACATCAGGATTTTCTTGGATTTCAATCAATTTCTGTTCGGTCTTTCTGCACCAGGCTTCAACATCAGGCACAAAAGAAGGATCTGATGCAAGAACTTCAATAATCTCGCCAATTTTCATTTCTTTCATAGCCTGGGACAACTTTACGATTGGCATTGGACATGAAAGCCCTCGTGCATCCAGATTCTTGTCAATCTTTTGCATATGGCACCTCAGGCTATTATATTGATTGTCAGCACAATGTCAACATAAGGTTCTTGATTTTTGGCTTTAATCTGCTTGATTACGGGGTGATTTCAAGGTGCTTTTTTGTTGACATCATATATAAATTTAATATAATAGAATGATTGCTTTCTGCCATAATTTTTGCTGATTTTATGGTCAGTTGGTATAGCAATTCTGTAACTGACAAGGGCGGTAGCATACACCAATTTTCCCCACAGATAGCAAGCGAAGCGTGGATAGATGTGGTAAGAAAAATGGGTGTCCCGAGCGGAGCGAGAGGAACCAATTCAAATGCCTAAAAATCCAAAATACCTAAATGCCTATAATTTCAATTTTCTCAGATAAGGAGATTTATGGGTTTGATAAAATTTAATAATGAGCAAAAATTGATTCAAAATGAAATAAAAAAATTTGCAATTCAGGAGATTGAGCCATTGTCTCAAGACATAGAAAAGAATGAAAAGATACCCGAGGTAGTCTTCAAAAAACTGTCTGATTTAGGGTTATTATCACCCATAATTCCATCGGAATACGGCGGGGCGGGTATGGATACTACAAGTCTATGCATTATCATTGAAGAGTTATCAAAGGTCTGTGCTTCTCTTGGTCTTGTTCTTGCAGTTAATAATGGACTTGGCGGATTTACGTTGTTAAGATTCAATGCTGATAGATCCAAATCATATTTGAACAGAATTGGAAATGGAGAAATTGCAGGGTTCTCATTTGAAAGAGATTCAAAGGAGTTGAAAATAGTTCAACAAAATCCTATGATGGTAAGCGGAATAAAGAGATTTGTCTTAAATGGCGAAATGGCGGGTTTTTGCCTTTTAGCTTTAGATACTGAAAAAGATTCAGGATTGTTTGTTGTAGAAAAATCAGATTCAAAGAAGAGTGCAAGCCCATATCTATTAGGAGTGAGGTCTGCAGGTATTGCTGATATGAGTTTTGAAAATTTGCAAGTTTCCGAAGAGTCCCGTGTGATAAATAGCGCAAATTTTACTGATGCAATGGAAGAAATATATAGATATTTTAATCTATGCCTTTCCGCGATAGCACTGGGCATTGCCCAGGCAGGGCTTGAGGCGTCAATTAAATATTCAAAAGAACGTAGGCAATTTAACAGACCAATATGCGACTTTCCTATGGTACGGGAAATGCTGGCAGAAATGAAGATAAAGATAGAGTCGTCAAGAAATCTTATGTATGACGCTGCAGTTAGGGTTGATTCTGGTGAGGATTATGCAGTTGCTTCTGATATTGCGCTTGCCACAAGCACTGAAACTGCGGTCTATTGTGGAATAAAATCAGTCCAGGTTTTTGGTGGTTATGGTTATACAAAAGATTATCCGGTTGAGAGATATTTAAGGGATGCAAAAAGCATTCAGGCTATAGGACAATCTGGCTTTGTTTTAAGAGAGAAAATAGTTAGGAACTTGCTTGGTTAAAATAGACGATTGAAATAAGGGAGTGTTTATTAATCAGGTATCGCTGGTAATTTTGGTTGTTGCAATCTTACTTTCGGTAGGGATGCAGGCCTATTCGGTTAACAGGATTGTTACATTCATTCGCAA
>JBDRWH010000223.1:0-2921 GCA_039802325.1 Caldifarciminota bacterium | reverse complement strand
ACATTGCACAGTGCATTCCACCGACTTTTATGATTTTCTTTTCTGGCATTCTAATTTTTCCTTCCTTTATGCAAGTATGCAAGGCTAAAGCCTTGCCCTACGGGTAACGGATTCTTTCGCAAGGCTAAAGCCTTGCCCTACGGGTAGCGGATTCTTTTGCAAGGCTAAAGCCTTGCCCTACGTTTTTATGTCTTGCGAATTAGAAATTTCAAAATACCACCGTTTTTCTCAACACTTAAGAGTTCATTGCCGGTCCGCTTGCAGAATGCCTTTATGTCTTCTTCTGCAGCAGGGTCATCAGCGAGAAGTTCAAGAATTTCGCCTGATTTTAGTTTATCAAGTGCCTGTCTGGTCTGAAAGATTGGCTGAGGACAGAAAAGCCCCACACAATCAACAACTGCAGTCGGGTTGGGTGTCATTTTTTCTAAATGCAAATCCCCCTTCCATCCCCCTTTACAAAAGGGGGATAAAGGGGATGGAAATATAATTGGACCTATATTTCTTCAAGCAGCGTGGAAAATGTGTCGTGGTGTTCTTCTTCGTCGGTCAAGATACCCTCAAACAGTTTGCGTGTTACCTCATCACCTTCTTTTCGTGCCTTTTCAATTATCTCTTTATAAAGTTTAATTGCTCCTTCTTCGTCCTTTTTATCTTGTTCGATCATCTCTTTAAGAGTATCTCCAACATTTATCGGTTCTGGTTTTGTTGTGGGCTTGCCACCGAGATAATTCAATCTTTCTGCAATCGCTTCAGCATGTTTCATCTCGGTAATTGAAATTTTTTTCAATTCGTCTTTTACGGCAAATCCCTTGATACCTACCCATTGGACATGTTGCCACATATATTGAATGGCAACCTGAAGTTCACGGGCAATCGCCCGATTCATTAAATCAAGAAGTTCTTTTGAAGCCATATTTTCTCCTTTCTACTTTTTTGTAACTTTTTTCTTTTTAGGGACCATTTCGGTTCCACAGCAGATAAGGGGATGCGCCTCGGTACAGCCACAGACATTGTCTACTGTGACTGACAGACCGCAAACCTTACATACATATTTCGCACCTTTCTTTATCGTTGCTTTTTTTATTTTTTTCATAATTTCCTCCTTGTAGATATATTACACAATACCTCTCTCCTGTGGGAGAGGGTAGGTGTGAGGGGTAATTCATTATCCTAAGCATGATAGTAAATATATCTTATTGTGAACTTAAGACCTTTTCGGCGAAAAGAGTCTCCGGCAACGCCCCTTCAAATTGGATATTTTCATTAACCACTGTTTTTGGCACGGCAAAGACATTATAACGCTGACTCAGATGTGGAAATTCCTGGGCATTTATCGTCTCCGCAGTAATTAGTTGATTTTCCATAGCAAATTTGAATGCAGTTACCGCAGCCTGGGGACAATATGGGCAGGTCAGTGTTACAAATACACGGATATGGATGGGCTTGGTCAAAGTTTTCAATTTCTCTTTTACCTCAGCATTCAACCCTGTATCTCGCGAAGAAACAAATTTGATTGTTTCGATCAATGTGGAAAATTCATAGCCGGCAGGCATCCCAAAGAATCTTATTCCATAATCAATATCACCTTCAATGACATTGGCAGGAATTTTGTCAATTTTGTACTTTTCAACCTTATCTTTATCCTTCAAAAAATCATAAACTTCAATCTTGAGTTTATCGCTCAAGCCCCCCAGCTCCTCCATCAACATTCTATTGTCTTTGCAATTTTCGCACTCAAGGGTAGGCATAACGATAGGTGATTCCTGGGTGAAGACAATAAGTTTAACCGGCTCTTTAAGTCCTTCAAAGACTTTTTTTATTTCATTCTTTACATTATCATCAAGCAAACTCATTCCTTCCTCCTTTCATTCTTTTTTCCGCAATGCGGGCATGTTTCAAATTTAATGTTATAAAGTTTTTTACATTTAGAGCAGATTATCAATTCTACATTACATGTAGTGCAGAAGATTGGTTCAAAACATTTCATCAGTAGTTCGCTATCACAGAATGGACATTTACACTTTTCCGGCATCTTTCTGCTCCTTCTTTCTTAAATAGTCTTCAATAGCCTTATGCAAGGCATCTGCGCCGAGGTTAGAACAATGCATTTTATTAGGTGGTAAGCCACCAAGTTCTTGCGCAACGAGTTCGTTTGTAATTTTTAGTGCCTCTTCAACCGTTTTGCCCATTGCCATCTCACTCACCATAGATGATACCGCAATTGCAGCACCACAGCCAAAGGTCTTGAATTTTATGTCCACAAGCTTGTTATCCTTCACCTTGATATAAAAAGTCATCATATCCCCACACACGGGGTTACCAACTTCTCCTATACCATCAGCATCCGAAATTTCACCAACATTCCTTGGATGCTGGAAATGGTCCATAACTTTTTCAGAGTAAAAAGGCATATACCTCCTCGCTTTCGCTCGTCAAAATTCCAACTCCCAAGCACCAAATCCCAACATATTTACTCCTCGCTTTCGCTCGTCAATAAAGTGGGCTGAATTGGGCATCTGCCCAAAACTCTTCTTTTAATATATTCATCTGTTTTGTAATCGCCTCAAGATGTTTTTCTTCCCACTTTTGTAATTGTCCAAAAAGTTCTTTTGCTGCGGGCTCATCGGATTCTTCTTTCATCTTTCTGTAGAAATCTATTGAGTTTGACTCCAAGAGCGCGCCTATGCTCAATGCGGACATCTCAAAATGATGTTCTTTTATGCGTGTTTTTATTTCTTCGTTAAAGATTGGACTTTCACCCACGAGACTTGACGGATTACCGAGCTCAATCTTAAAGAGCCACACATTTTCCTTTAGTAAATGATCATACTGTTTTTTTAGCTCGTTAAAGTGTTTTATCTCATCCTGAGCGAGCGATTTAAAAACTTCTTTACCTTTGATGTCCGTGGTCTTTTCTGCCG
>JBDRWH010000222.1:0-2946 GCA_039802325.1 Caldifarciminota bacterium | reverse complement strand
AAAACAAAACATTTCAATATTGTATGATAAAAGACAAGGTCAACATAAAAATGGGTGTTGTTAAGAGTAATTCTGTATTGCCGGCTAACAAAAGCAAAGCCCTTACCCAATTCAAGTAGAAACATTTGTAAATTATCAATCAACCTCTTTTCTAACTCTCTCTCAGTATATTGATATTTTTCAGGAATTTTTAGAAATTCAAGCACATATGGGTCTTTAATTATGTCTTCTTCTTTTTCTATTATTTGTCCCCTTTTAACAAGTTTTAGAACTCCTTTTCTGTTTTTACTTAAAGCAATTCTTTCAAAAAGCATTGAGTTTATCTGTCTTTTAAGTTCTCTAACTGACCAATTTTCTCTAATACATTGTTTCTCATAAAATGACCTTGCTAAATCGCCGCTTACACCAAGAAGTTCAACATAATGGCTCCAGGATAATTTGCCAGACAGCGTCTGGCATTTTGGGTATTTCAGGTAGAGTAACCTCATATATTGTAAATTACTTCTACTAAATCCTCTGCCATATTTTATTGTTAAATCTTTAGATAAGGTTCTCAATAGTTTTTGCCCATAATCAGGTCGTACCTCGCCTCTTTGTTCATATTCTACAATTAGTTTACCAATTTTCCAGTAAGTTTCTATCAAAATGGTATTTATATTCCTTGCAACCTGCTTCCGTGCAGTTTGCAATAATTCACCAATTTTGTCGAGTAATTGATTGTATTGCCCAAATTTCTTAACTATTTTATTTTGATTTGTATTCATAGAGCGCCTCTCGCACTCTGTTTAATTCTTCAAAGGTCAATTGTTCCCCCTTTGTCTCAAGAATCTCATATTTCAGACGGTCGGGATTCAACCCTTCAAGCCTTCGCATTTCCTTTTCTTTTTCAACATCTTTAAAAGGTTCTGCCTTAATCTCAACGATTAACATCTTACCGTTTTTTCTTCTAATCAAAAAATCCGGGGCATAATTATGATATCTGCCATCCGTTCCCTTATATTCAAAAAGGAACTCGGTCTTTCTGACATCATCCATTCCACCTGTATAATAAATATCTTCTATATCTGCCGGGTCTTCCTGTAATATCTCAAGGAGCCAGGTGTAAAATTCCATTTCTGGAGAAGAATCAAATTTATAGGGTGTATAATGGAAACCAAAATCCTGTTTCAATCTGTCTTTGAATAATTCCCATTTCAATAGGTATTTTTCTTTATCCTTATGGTAGACAATTTCTGTAACATAAATAGATTTGCCATCCCTTTCTTCTCTATTAAATCCCTCGGGTCTAATCAATGCGAGGGCAACTTCAACCTCTTCTTCTCTTAATTCATAATTTCTAAACCTTTCCTCAAGTTGTTTTTTAACCTCCATTGCCTCTGATTCAGAGATTTCCCCATCAGGGAAGAATTGTTTTAACTTTTCATAGATTGCCATTACAGGAATTCGGTAAGTATCAGCAATATCAACAGCAAGGGTATATATATCCACAAAATCTTCCGCCACTTCTATTTCTTCTTCGCTAACAGGGATTAAGATTCCTTTCATTTCGGGGACTTCATCAAGGCTATGAATAATCTTTCTGAACTTCTTTATCTCTTTATCAGGCATGCTTATCTTTATTTCATCATAATTAATCTGTTTTTCCTTGGGGATAACCCTGAGAATTTTCTTCTTAATAGAAACTGGCGGTATTTCAAGTTTTCTTAAAATAAGCCTCTCTTTTTTCATATCCTGGGATGTTCTATTCAACTCTTCAAGGGATTCACCATAGGTCTCTTTAAGTTGAGCATCAAGAATACTGACATTTGCATTTGATAGATAAATCTTTGCCTTGTGAGGATTATTCGGTGTTTGCCTCAAACACCTTGATGCAGCCTGAAGGCAGAAATTATTGCTTGCCTTTAGCTCACGGGCAAGTGCAGTTGCAAACAAAGAAAGACAATTCCAGCCCTCGGTGCCTTTGTTTACAAGAAGAAAAACCCTGAATGGCAGTTTGGGGTCATTTATCCGATTGTCAAATAAATCTCTGATCTCTTCTTTTGATTCATTATGGACTTCAAGGATAATAGAAGGGTCTAATCCGAGTTCTATTATTCTTCTCTCAACTATTGGCCTGGCATTTGCTAAATCTTCAATTTTGGGGAAGTAGATTGCAAGTTTTGCTGGACTACCATCAAAGATTCGGACATCCTTATAGATTTTGAAAAAATCAGTTATCACATCACTTAGAAAATCTTTATCCGTAACCTCAGGGTATGAAACTATGTTGCCCCGAACCTCTTTTAAAATTCCGTCTTTTATACCCTGTGATAAGCCATACCAGTATACCACATCTTTCAATATCTGCCTGCCGTAATAGGGTGTGCCTGTAGTATTCACCACCACAAGAACATTAGTCTGTTCTGATAGATAATCTACAGTCTGTCTTACCCTCTTTAACTCATCACCAAGTTTCTGACCATATGTGTGATGCGCCTCGTCAGAGAAGATTGCCAGATTGGGCAGAGAGGCAATCGTCTGGAGTCGCTGATTTGCGATCAACGCTTTTCTCTCATCTGAAACCTGCTCGTCTCTTTTGAATAAATCAGACTTTATATCTTCTTTTCTTATTCTTATTTTCTCAGTATTGGTTACGATAATATTAAAACTGCTTCCTTTGATTATGGGGATGTCTTTTTCACCGTCCCGAGTATAAGTGAATTTTGTGGTTGCAATAAATTGTTTGTAAAGTCTTTCAGGCAGTATTTTCTCGTAGGGAATATCAGATAGTTCTTTTAATGCACCCAGAATGGTCTTGCCCGGAGCAAAAACCAAGGCATTTTTGACAAAATTAGCATCTGGATATTCAATAGCCAGAGCAAATTCCGTTGCGATGATTGTACCGATCAGGATTGTCTTACCTGCGCCCATTGCTAATGCTAATATATAACTGGGATATTGTAATCT
>JBDRWH010000221.1:0-2969 GCA_039802325.1 Caldifarciminota bacterium | reverse complement strand
GACTAATCAAGGTTGCCCGACAAAAAGGTTATGTATTTAATAAAAAAATAAGCCGGGTAAAAAAGGTGATCGGTCTGATGACGATGAATTTTCTTGAATACGGAAAATATTATTGTCCGTGCAAACAGAGCGAACCATTGAACCCTGAAAAGGACGTGCTCTGTCCCTGCCCGACTTTGGACGAAGAAGCGAAAAAAGACGGACATTGTTTTTGCGAATTGTTTTTTAAGAAGGAGAAAAAATGAATAACTATGAAAAGATGTGGCAGGAATTGGGACTTGATGTAAATTTGCATAATGAAGTCCTTAACTATATTAACAAAGGATTTCTGAATACCGTTGGCAAACAAAAAAATCGACCTAAAACAATGGAATATTTTGATAATGTGCTCCATGAATCGCACGGTGGCAGGGTTGCAGAACTGATTGAAGAAAAATCTAAGGGTAAAAAGATTGTCGGATTTTTCTGTATCTATGTCCCAGAAGAAATAATAATGGCTTTGGATTTAGTACCTATTGCATTATGCGGTGGCACAAATTTCTCCGTCCCTTATGCAGAAAAGATGCTGCCAAGAGACATCTGTCCACTTGTGAAATCCACCTTGGGACTTGCATTCTCAAAAACCTGTCCTTATGCACCGATTAAGAGCCTTGCCGTTGGTGAGACGACCTGCGATGCGAAGAAGAAGGTCTGGGATATTTTAGCGCAAAAGGTAAACTTCCATATTATGGAATTACCCCAGAAAAAGAATGTTATTGATACCCATCTCTGGGAAGATGAAATCCATTCATTCGCTGCAAATCTTGAGAAACTTGCAGAGAAGAAGTTAAATCCATCCGTTCTGAAAGAAAAAATTGATATAATGAATAACAAGAGAAAAGCACTCCAGCGCCTTGCTAAACTGAGACTCAAAGAACCAATACCAATCAGTGGTCTTGATACATTGGTTGTAATGCAGGCAGCATTGAATGATGAGCCTGTCCGTTTTACGAAAAAGGTTGAAGAATTATGTGATGAACTTGAAGATAGAATAAAAAAAGGAATTTCACCATTTTCTGAAAATGCAAAGAGAATTATGGTTTCTGGCTGCCCATCAGTTATGGGAAACTGGAAGGTTCATTCTTTGATAGAAAGTTCTGGTGGCGCAGTTGTTGTTGACGAGACCTGCACCGGTATGAAATACTTTAAAGACCTTGTTGATACAAAGGCGAATGATGTTGATGGACTCCTTGGTGCAATTGCTGACCGTTACTTGAAGTTAAACTGCTCCTGCTTTACACCGAATAATGACCGGCTTGATATGGCAAGAAATCTTGCAAAAGAAGGAAATGTAAAAGGAGTCGTTCAATACATACTTCAGTATTGCCACACCTATAACATAGAAGCAATAAGAATTGAAGGTGCATTAAAACAGGATAATATTCCGAGTTTGAAGATTGTTACGGACTATTCAGAAGAAGATACTGCCCAATTGCGTACGAGGATTGAGGCGTTTCTGGAGACATTGAAATAATGGGCAATATGAGGCAATTGAAGGCGATTCCGGGCAATTTATGGCAATTGAAGGCAACCGAGGGCAATAAAGGCGAATAATGATTACGGCAGGGATTGATATAGGATCAAGGACTATTAAGTTTGTGCGTCTTAGTGATAATAAAATTTTTGATTACCAGATTACTGATACCACAGTAGAACCACTTAAAAAGATTGAAGAGGTTTTAAAAGACAAGAAATTTGATCAACTTGTAGCAACAGGTTATGGCAGATATCTGATGCAGGAAAATTATGACTGTCCGATAGTAACTGAAATAAAGGCATATGCAATAGGCACCCATTCCCTTTTTCCAGATTGCAAAACTGTTATTGATATTGGTGGTCAGGATACAAAGGTGATAAAAGTAAAAGATGGTAATGTGGCAGATTTTGAAATGAATGACCGTTGTGCTGCAGGTACAGGTAAGTTCCTTGAAGTGATGGCACAAACATTGGGTTTTTCAATTGAAGAATTCGGCAGAATTGCACTTAAAGGGAAGAACTCTATTCCCATAAATTCAATGTGCACGGTTTTTGCTGAATCAGAAGTAATTTCTCTTATTGCACGCGGTGAGGATAAAAAAGATATTGCATTGAGTCTGCACCATTCAATCATTAATCGGGTAATGACCATGGTTTCAAGAATGAATCCCGAAGAAAAGATTGTCTTTGCCGGTGGTGTGGCAAAGAACAGATGTATGGCTGAATTGCTGAAGAAAAAACTGGGGGATATATTAGTTCCTGAAGAGCCCCAGATAATCGGCGCCCTTGGTGCCGCAATAATTGCGGGTAAAAATTTTGAAATAATGACAATAAAAGAAAGGAGATAAATATGAACCGAATGAAACCCCTCTATACAATCGCTATCTTGTTAACATTGGCAGGCATAAGCAGTTCTTCAGTTCTGCCAATGATCGGGATAGATCTTCAGATGAGAAACAAATATGTATGGCGCGGGGCGGTATTTAATACCGAGCCCGTGCTCTGGCCTGACTTATGGATAAACTGGTCTGGTATTACATTTTGCACTTGGGGATCCCTTGATTTGACGGACACAAAGCAAAAACAATTTCAAATTACCGACTTGGCATTCTACCTTGATTATACACGTGCTATAGGTCCTGTCACGCCGACTATAGGCTTTGTTTTGTATACATATCCTGGCTCTGCTTATGGTTCAACATTTCCAACCACGGGCGAAGTTTATTTTAAAATTAGCGGCAATTTGAATTATGTTCAAGGACTCCTTACTTTAAATTATGATATAAAAGAAGCAAAGGGGTTATATATTTCTCCCTCTATTTCAAAAGGTTTCTCTTTTGGTCCACTTGGTGCAAATTTTACACTGGCACTCGGTTTAGCAGATGGCAAACATAATGCCTACTACTACGGACTGGACAAGTTCTGCCTAACCGATTTTGGAGCAACGTTAAAAA
>JBDRWH010000220.1:0-2974 GCA_039802325.1 Caldifarciminota bacterium | reverse complement strand
AAGATCGCAGAAAAAATAAGTGTAATCAGAGAAAAACATAAGCCGGCAAGAAAATAATATTTCTCTCTTATACCCCTGTTTATCGGATTTCGCGCTCGCGAAATAGCATCACTCCGGAGATCAAAAAAATCATTAAGAATCTGTAACGCCCAGAAGCCAAAACCACCGCATAGAAAAATAAGCAGGATCACGCAGAGACCCCAGAAATCAACTTTATAGATTATTCCTGATTGATGACCTGCAAGGATAAAACCAGCAACACCCAAGCCACCATAAAATGCCATCCTTTCCACGCGCATTGAAGAAATCAGTAATTGAAAATTTTTCTTATCAAAGATAAAAAGATACACAAAAAATATGATAACAAAAAATAAGACATAGATTGCTGAAAGTTTCTGTGTATCTGTTTTGAGAATGCCACCAGTAACATAGAGAGTTTCAGGTCTATTACACGCAATTATGGTGGTAAGTGCGCCTGAAAATAGTATTGCTAAAAGCACTATAAAGAAAACAAATATTGCTTTCATAATTCTTGCATTCTTCAAATATCCATATAATGCTGCAAAGACACAGATCAAAAAAATGGTAATTCTCTGACCTATTGAAACACCAATATCAGTCAACGATACAAAGGGATTCAGAAAATGCAAAAAATACTTTTCCAATCTTGCCGGATAGGAAATAAAACACCCACCGCTGATAATGTGGTCTATGATCGGGACTAAGATTATCAAACCAGTCCCGATACTGGTGATTTTTGTCACCCTGATGATATCTTCGCGAAGAACTATTGAGAGCAATACCGTAATAAGCAGGAAAGTTGTTATATAAAACAAAGGGAAATGAACAAAATACATCAATAGAGCCTGGTATGAAAATCTGGAATAACCTGCAGTATGAGATATCTCAAGAATTCCTTCAAAAAAGACTCTTAAGAAAATCCAGGCAATAACAATAACAATGGAGTGGATAATACTGGATTGCTCAACCAGTGAAACAAAATTCCTTATTTTCATATCACTACCAGATGCTTACTAATACTCGATGGATTGGCGAACTATCTGCTTCTTACCTTCAGAAAATTGTTTCTACTCTGTTTCTGCCCAATTTCTTTGCCCGATACAAGGCAAGGTCTGCCTTCTGAATCAGTTCCTGCGCTGACTGCGCAGACTGAGGATAGGTTGCAAGGCCTATTGAAATTGTTGTTCCAACTTTTCCGTATTTGTCCAAGGATATTTGAACATTTTCAATTGCCATGCGCACCCTTTCGCAAACCCTGTATGCAGGCGCATTAGCAGTCTCAGGAAAGATAATAGTAAACTCTTCACCCCCATATCGTGCTACAAGGTCTGTATCACGCACCGCCTTTTTTAAACCTGTGGCAACAGCAATCAGAAGTTGGTCACCAGCCGGATGCCCGTACTTATCATTGAATTCCTTAAAATGATCAAGATCAATCATTGCCAGGCTAACCGAGCGGGAATAACCCCTGCCCCGTTTGAGTTCATTTTCTAATATCAAATCAAAATGCCGACGATTGGCAATCTTCGTCAAAGAATCAGTTAGGGACATTTCCCTTGTTACATTATAAAGTCGGGCATTCTCAATTGCAATTGCCGCCTGGGAAGCAAATGTGGAGAACATCCTGATATCCCGTTCAGAAAAGGCATTGAACCTTTCACTTTCAATATCCATAACACCGATAACCTCATCGCGCAAAATTAGAGGCACAGCCGCCTCAGATTTGATAGAGGCTTTACCCCTTATATAGAAAGGCACTTTGCGCACATCTGCAGTGTAGAATGGCTTGCCCGTTGAAGCAACATAACCAGTAATCCCTTCCCTCTTTTCAATGCTAAGGCGAAGATTCTTACCAACATATTCACGATAACCATACGCTGCCTTGAGATACAGTTCTCTTTTCTCTTTGTTAACGAGAAAAATAGCACAGTTCTCATAATTGAAGGTATTACGGATCAGTTCAAGAATCTTTTTTAGCACATTATCAAGATCCAGTGTAGAGATCAAAGACTGAGCGATCGTGAATGACACGGACAGTTCACGACTGTGGGCAATAGCATCTTCATAAAGCATTGCGTTGTGAAAGGCAACGCTCAAGCGATCTCCAATGAGTTCCAGAATACGCACTGTGCCTTGATCAAATGCATTGGTTTCATTACACTGAACATCAAGAACGCCGATAAGTTTTTTGCCAATTTTCAAAGGTAATGCAACTTCGGACTGCGTGGAGGTTTGTCCAAAAGCAATATAGTGTTTATCTCTACTGACATCATTAATGACCATCCTTTTGTTGTCTCGTGCTACAGTACCAACAATTCCCTGGCCAAATTTCATCCTTAAATTCCTTGGCACTTCGTCCTTAAAACCTTTTGAAAGTTTTTTTAATACCAGATCCTCACCTTCTTTAATGAATATCGCAACATTAAATTTTTTAAAATAATCAAGAATAGATTGACTGACACTTTCGCAAATTTCCTGCAAATTCAAACTTTTTGTGAGACGATGAACAACCTTGTTCAACATTGCCAATTCTTTTGCCCGACGCATCTCCTCTTGGACTAACCTGGTGTTAGCAATCACCACTGCCGCCTTGGAGGCAATATTTCTTAAAAATAACTCATCCTCCCAATTATAGGCATTTTCTTTCTTATAATCCTGAACCGCCATTACACCCTCAACATTTCCTTTGTACAACATTGGGACGCCGAGCCAACTAAAGGCATTTTTCCCGTGCGGAATAATTCCCAAACGTTTACAACATTTCGCAAGGTCCTTGTTAATGACCAGAGGCTTTTTTGTTTTTATGACATATTCAGTCATGCCACCAGAAAGGGGCCGAGACGATGGTTTGATTTCTTGGCCATTGATTGTATAGATTTCAAATCTAATGGTTTTATCCATAGAATTATACAATGCAATATAGAAATTACTGGTGTCCATTACCTTACCAATT
>JBDRWH010000219.1:0-2978 GCA_039802325.1 Caldifarciminota bacterium | reverse complement strand
CCACTATTGCCATTAGAGAATACCGGAAATACATCAAGATTCTTCCAGTTTAGGACGGCATCCCAGAAATGCAAATCTGTTCCACTTCCACCCCAGGAATTGCCGATTACTCTAATATCAACACCACCCTGTTTCAAATTTGCCAGATATTGCATACAGGTATCAATCCAGGCATACTGTCCAGAACCGCCAGAATCAAATGCCTTTGTCGGAATATACTGAGCACCATATGCTACACCAACATCATTCGCAAAGGGACCAGGACCATCGCCACCAAGTATTGTGCCAATTGTATGTGTTCCATGTCCGTGGTCATCATATGGAGAAGACTGACCAGCTACACCATCCCGCCAGTATGGAGAAAGCCATTTGCCGGTAATTGCCTCGTGGGTTGTCAATACACCCGTATCAATATGACCAATGATAATGCCTGAACCACTGTATCCTGCATACCAGCAAGAGTCTGCTTTAATCTTTGAAATATTCCATTCAGGAGCACGCCCTGTAATATCCGGTTCTAGCGAGATCTCAGCGTCAAGTTTTATAATTCCGTTATGACAGATAAACCAGACCTCATCACGCTTTGCGAGTTCATAGATTACTCCCTTTGTCGCTTTCAAATGAAACCCATTGAATATCCAGAATTGTCCACCCACTTGAACATATTCTTCAGGAAGTGTCTTGAGATATTCAATAATCTCCCGCTGAGAGTTCAAGGCAATGTCTCTAAATACTACACATTTCTCCTGAGGACTCATACCCCTTAGTTGTTCATAAGGATACTCTGTAGCCATATGGACGATAACGAGGATTTTCTCATTCTCTGCGGTATTACTCAATATTTGTGCCAGTTCCGGTGTCATCTTACCCGGAATTGCCGGCCTTGCTACAAACAGAAACGCAAGTAACAAATTAAACATAAAAACCTCCTTTCTATCTTTCCTTTTTTCTTCATAGCAAGCCCCTTATCTACGGTCGCATGCTATTTACAATACTAAGTTAGTCATTCCTAACGACCTATCACCTCCTTTCTGATTCATTCTTTTCTTAATATAAAATTATATTTAATATTACTCCTATGTCAATAGTCAACTTCAAGATTCAAAGCATTTAATGCACATGCAATTTTTCTGGAGAATTATTCGCTCACAAAATAAATTTTTCACTATACCAGCCTCTCAACCCTAACCCACAAACCATTTTTATCGTATCTTCACCACCCGCACGGGTGACAGACTTTTATCCTCAGGCACGATAAAATAGACCCCTGAAGGCAAACTACTACCATTATCATCATCACCGGCCCAGACGATGTTGGATTCATGATTCATGATACATGATTCAAGATTAAAAGATTTCACCACCCGACCCGAAACATCGTATATCTTTATCATGGATCCTGTATCGTGCATCCTGCATCTGATATGGACATTGTTCCTGAATGGATTTGGATAAACCCACAATCGCGGGTTATGACTATTTACATTTATATTTCCATCATCATCACTTTCCGCTATCCAGACCGAACCACCGTTCGTTGTCTTGCGTATCATACCGCCTCTACCAACTGCATAAACAATGCTCTCACTCATTGCCTGTATATCCTCATAACCATGCCAGGTCAAAGAATTGATAGCAAACCAGTTTGAACCACCATTTGTTGTCTTCATCATCATATGATATCCACCAGGTCTGAAAACAGCATAGCCAACGAGATTATCAGCAAATGATACACCAACCGCGGGCACAATACCGCCGCCAAGATTCTGTCCTGTCCAGGAATTTCCGCCATTGGTTGTCTTTATCATTTTATAAGTCCCGGTACCCCCCATTAAACCTGAAATATAACCAACCTGCGAATTTTCGGGAAAATCTATTGCGTAGAAATTTGCTGAAGATGGCGCATAGTTTTCAACCCAGGTCTGACCACCATTAGTTGTTTTATATACAAGCCCTGCTGCACCACCATAAGAAGGTGTGGCACCCGCAACTGCATAACCAGTATCCGCATTAAAGAAAAATAAATCCTGGATTGCCCGATAAGTATTATTGTTAGGAATGGTTTGACTTATCCAGTTATCACCACCATCCGTAGACTTCATTATCACTCCACCAGTACTTCCCAGTCCAGCAATGTAACCAATTTGCGAATTTATGAATTTCACTGCATACAGGGTGGCTGTAGTATTTGAATTTTTTGGAGTCCAGACATTGCCACCGTTAGTCGTCTTGAAAAATGTTCCATTAGCACCAACTGCAAAACCGAGCTGGCTATCAAGAAAATCAACATCATAGAATATCTGCCCTGTTCCTGTTGTTTGCTGTACCCAGGTTCCTCCACCATCCGTTGTCTTGCATATATATCCTGCATCGCCAACCGCATAACCGACCAGGTCGGTTTCTGGAAAATCAACTGCCCAGAAGATTCCTTCAGGTCCGGTATTTAAGAAATTCCAGGATGTGCCCGCATCAGTGGTTTTCAAAAGTTGACCATGACCACCATTCTGGTCATAAACATATCCTGCAGCATAACCAGTCAGCGTATTTGCAAAACCAATCGGCAAAACATAGGTCATAAACTTAGGGAGAAAAACTGGAGTCCAACTACTACCGCCGTTTGTTGTTTTCATAATGAAACTTCCACTCCAGCCTGAATTCGGATGTGCCCAACCTCCTGCATAACCGGTCTGGGCATCCAGAAAACGAATTGAATATATCTCCCGGAGTTCATAATACCAGATTTGTTGCCAAGAATTACCGCCATTTGTTGTCTTAATAATTGTACCATTGCCACCGCTACCTAAGGTATAGCCACCTGCGTAACCGTTCTGATTATCAAGAAAACACACATCCCAGTAAGTGACATTTGCCGGGCTTGTCTGGGTATTCCAGTTGGAACCACCATCAGTAGTCTTGAGTAATACAGGAGTTGAAGTAAGATTACCCCCAACTGTATAGCCTGTATTGGCGTCGACAGG
>JBDRWH010000218.1:0-2985 GCA_039802325.1 Caldifarciminota bacterium | reverse complement strand
AGACCGGTGATGCAGAAAGGACAGAACATAAGAAAAGAAGATATAGAAAAGGCAGCGGCAATCGCTGCATATTTTAGCAAGGCAAAGACACAAAAGAGTGTACCGGTCTCTTATACCAAGCGGAAATATCTCAAAAAGAGCAAGAAAGGAAAGTTGGGCACTGTCATACTTATGCGGGAAAGTGTAATATTTGTTGATCCGGGACTACCGGCGGATGCTCAGAATTGAAACTACACCAAAAACTGTAAAAATAATGTTCGGTAGCCAGGCAGCAATGAACGGTGTCATTATTCCGGTGTAGCCGTATGCACGGCAGGATTGGATTAATCCCCAGTAGACAAATGCGAGAACTATGCTTATACCAAGGCCAATGGCAATTCCACCCCGACGCAATACTACTGATATGGGAAGACAGATTAGTAGTAAAATAATGGTGATTAGCGGGAATGAAAATCGGTAATTCAATTCAACATTTTCTTTTGCTACATCTTCACCAGCGCGCAGTCTCTTCCTGACAAAATGTGATAATTCAGAAAAACTCATTTCTTCGACAGGTTTGGGCAAACGGGAAAAATCTATTGGTTTCTCTTTTAACTCAGGTAAATCCAGGACTTTATGGTGATTTATGATTTCGTTATCCAGGGTGTCAAATTCCCTAATAGTCACATCAGTGAATTGCCAGGAATTAACATATTTCCCGGCCATGGCATCAATCCGCTTTGTTATCCTTTGCCTGGTGTCTATCTTCCACAGCATTATGTTCTTCAGTGTTGAATCTTTAGGATTGAATTCTTTAATGTAATAAATCCAGTCGTTTTCTCCATAATAGAAGAAATTGCTTCGCCGCGTTTCGCTCGGTAATGGTCTTTTGTCAATCCTGGTTATCCTGTGTCTTGTGAGTCTGGCCTGTGCCCAGATTACTACTGTTTCCTGGAACACAAATGTGAGAACACAAATAAAAAATCCTGCGATAATAATGAGTATGAATAAATTGTTTATGTCCATGCCCTGGGTTTTCAAAGCAAGTAATTCCCGATATTTTGTCATGTACCCGAAGATAAAAAATACACCAACAATGGCAGCAACCGGGACTAAAAGTACAGTATAAGAAGGCACAAGGTATAAATAATATAAAAGCACATCTTTGAAAGGGATGTTCCTTGATAGATATCTACCAAGATTGTCAAAAAGATTGATGATAATGTAGATAAAAATAAGAATCAGGAGCGTGAATAATAGATAGCGCAGAAAATTACTCAATACATACCGGTAGATTTTTTTCATAACGTCTTTTTTCTCATAAATGGAAAGTGTTCATATTCAGCAAGATAGAAGAGGATTATGCCGGGAATGAGTAGAATAATATTGGGTAACCACATTGCCAGAAAAGGTGAGAAGCTTCTGCGGTCAGCAAATTCCTCGCCGGTCAGAACAAGGATATAATAGCAGGAAAACAATAATATCCCCAACAACAAGCCAGCAATACCACCTTTTCTGAAAAGATAACCCAGTGGCGCACCAATTATCAGAAAGACAAGGCAGGCAAAGGCAAGAGAAAATTTTTTGTTCAGTTCAATAAGATAGCGCGCCCGGTTTCTCAATTTGCTCTTAATGATTGAAATTTTTTGTTCAATCTGAAATCGAATGATGTGAGTCCTATCGATTTCACCGGTTGTATATTTGTCAATGGCGGTGGTTGCGGTTTCGTCTATTTCTGTTTTTATCTTTTCAATTTCAGCCGAGACTGTTTGAATATTTGATAACAGACGCGGAAGGTTCAATTCATCATCACTGCGCACATTTCTTTCTTTTCTCACAAGTTCCGTATTTATCGGAATATTGATAATTTGCTTTTGAAAACGTGTTTTTTGATATTTGGTATTGTCTATCAATTGATGAAATTCACCATTGAAAAGAACAAACTGCATAATGTCTTCGGTTTCAATTGATTGTAGATTGCCGTTTGGTGCAGTAATGATTGTATTATTCCTCAAATCATAGATTGTAACATCAAAAATTTCGCCAGTCTTTTCTATTTTCTTTGCGATATAGATTGTGTAACCAGGGAACTCATTGGTGAACACACCGTCCGGCAGGCGAACTGCGGGTCTTTTGCGGGCGATATCATACATCAGGTTTCTTCCGCGATGATTCGCCTCCGGCAAGAAGTAGTTATTGAAAATTACAAGGGCGATCATTATTATTATCACAAGAACTGCGGGCGTTCTCATCATTTTCAGAAACGAGATCCCGCTTGTCTTTAGGGCAAGTATCTCATTATCATGACTGAATCGCCCAAAACTCATCACAATGGCAATCAAAATCGCCATTGGAGTGGTGTAGGATATGATTAACGGGAGATTATAGATAAGAATCTGTCCGACAATGCTCAAACCGAGTCCCTTACGCACGAACAGGTCTATAAGTCGGAAAAGTTGGTCCATTAAGAGTATAAAGGTCAGGGCGAAGATAGAAAAAAAGAATGGAGGGATGAATTCCTTTATGAAATAGCGGTCAATCAAACGGTTCATTTAATTAAACCCCTGTTCTTTAGCGTGCAAATTGCACGCACGCCCTGGCTGAGTAAGGTATGCATT
Organism: Caldifarciminota bacterium; assembly: GCA_039802325.1. Classification (GTDB taxonomy): domain Bacteria; phylum Hydrothermota; class Tepidihabitantia; order SM23-42; family JAOAFX01; genus JAOAFX01. The sequence continues at coordinate 388 of JBDRWH010000218.1, read as the reverse complement.
TCTGGATTTATGTTTTCATCAAGGTTGACAATGCCATACTCTACGAGCCTCATATATGGTATGTACAGGTAGGAATCGGATTTTATGTTTTTTAACGGGAAAAATCTATCAGGATTCTTGGGAGGAAGGAAACTATCCAACATAAGGATGAAGTTACCAATTTCTATTGTGTCGGTTTCGTAAAATTTACCATCAGGTGCAGGTCGTACAAATCCTTTTTCTATGGAATAGGCGATTGGATTCATGATTTTCTTATTCGTTGTTACACCCGCAAATATTTCCGCACATAGTTTCTGGGTTAGTGGGTATTTCTGGTCAAGCGTCTGCATTACTGGAATAGGGCTATTTAGCAATAGTTAAATGATTTTGTAGTAAAGATTAGTTTGCC
>JBDRWH010000217.1:0-2985 GCA_039802325.1 Caldifarciminota bacterium | reverse complement strand
TATATCTTTCATGTTGATTCCAAGGTTGGTCAACAAACGGGTAAATTTGTGATAGTACGATAATCACTCAATTAATGCTCTTGACATAGTTAATAAAATAAATATAATATAGTAAGCTTTGACCGTAGAGGTTGCCCTTATGAATATCAAGGGCGATGAAGGCTCGAAAGGAGGAAATTTGGTCTACGGAAAAGTAAAGTGGTTCGATGGTAAGAAGGGCTATGGTTTCATAGAGAAAGAAGATGGAACCGGTGATGTCTTTGTTCATTATCAAGACATAGTGGGCGAGGGTTATCGGGTCCTTAGAGAAGGCGAACGAGTTAAGTTTGAGATTACGCAAACTCCGAAAGGAGATAAAGCCATTAAGGTCGAACGCACTGCAAATGAATAATGGATTCCCTGAATCCAGATGTGGAGCCTGGATAAAACCAGGCTCCACATTTTCTAAAGGCCTATAATTATGCCAGAAAAAAAATCTGATGAAATAAGAGAATTTTTGAAGAATGCAACAAATCTTGAAATGGCTGGCAAGTTCAAAGAAGCCATTAATGTTCTGGAACGGGCAATAAAATTAAATCCTAATGATGGAAATCTTTTCAACCGACTCGGTGACCTTTACATAAAAACAAATAGGTTGAAAGAGGCTCTGTCCGTGTATCAAAAGGGTATTGAAGCATTCAAGAGTGATAATTTCCTGCGCAATGCGCTTGCCCTCTGCAAGAAAATTCTTCGTTATGATCCCGGTAACATAGATGTCAATTTTACAATTGCCCAGTTGCTCATAGATCTTGATGAAAAAAGTGATGCCGCAATGTATCTCTTTTCTTATATTGAAAGACAGATGTCTGCGGGCAATAAAAAAGAGGTATTGAAGGCGATGGAAATGTTAAAGAATCTGAAGGTCAGTGACCGAACAATGGCGGATAAAATGGTTACTATTTATGATACTGTTGGTGAAAAGAAAAAGGCAGAAGAAGTCAAACATGAGATCAGTGAACTACCTGTAGAAAAGCCACCTGATTTGAAGGAGGAGATTTCTGGTCTTCATACTGTGATACTTGATAATGAGCCAGAGAAACCCGCACCTGCTCAGAAATTCTTTAAGTCGGTTGATGTTGAATCAATGAATAAAATGGAAAAATTGACGGGTGATTTAGAAAAGGCAATTGAGAATTTGCGTCGTGCAATGAGAATTGATGAAGTGGTTATTGCCATAGACAAATCCATGTCTGTTTTTTCCCAGCAGCAAAAAGAAGCAATCAATTTAATTCACAAATCATTGCAGACCAACCTTGAAAACCTGCAGAAAGCAGTCAATGAACTACAGGTAGGTTCAAAAAAGAATGTTGATGGCATAGAAAGAGTGGTTGCGCAATTAAATCAATCAATTGCCAGTATCAACAATAATCAAAAACTGATTGTCCAGGAAATCACAAAAAATCTTGAACATATTGGTAATCAGTTCCAGTCTGCCAATCAGAAAATGTTGAATGACCTTAAAGATCTTAGTGTATGTTATGAGACAACAAGTCAAAATGTTTGTAATAAAGTTGATGAAAATCGTCAGGCGACCGCCTCGTTGTTGAAGGTTGGGAATGAGACAAAAGCAGGTATCCAGACTATCAACGATAGCCTTCTGAAATATTTTCTCAATCAAGAATCCCATGCAAGAAAATTGAACAAATTCATTTTCATTATTACCATCATTCTTGGTATAATGGCGGTTTTACTTTTGATTTCAGTCATTAAGTAAATCTTTACTTCCAGCATTCTTCTCAACAACCACAATTTGAAGGCATTCTTGACAGGAAAGCATATTTCAATATAATTTATTGTGTCGTGGGAATGTATTCTTGATGTGAACCTTAATAGGCTTACTGAATCCCTAAAACTACTTGAAGACTATATCAGGTTTGAAACGAAGGATTTATCCTGTCTTGGTAAAATAAGAAAGCTGAGAAGTGAGTTTTTAAAGGTCAAACAAGCCATACCTGTTTACAGCTTGGTAAGCCATCGGAAGAGCGCGGCTGACCCAGGTAGAACACCTGCATTTGACAGAATTCCACGGAAAAGTGGTGATGATCTTTTGATAGCAAATCTTAGTCGGGCAAAAGAATCAGCAAGGATAGTTGAAGAAATCATGCGTCAGAGAAATAGAAATCTCAGCAAAGGTATTAAAAAAATAAGATTTGAGATTTATGATATTGAAAAAATTTTGATAGAAAAAGAGTATAAAAAATTTAATCCAATGATTTATGCAATCATTGACGAAAAATATCTTGGCAGGATATGTCTTGAAAAAGTAATTGATGTTCTTCAAAAAGATGGTGCGACGATGTTGCAGTTAAGAATAAAAACCCTGTCAGATAGAGATTTTTTCAATTATGCTGGTAAAATCAGAAAACTGATTCGTAACCCACAATTTAAATTCATCATCAATGACCGTGTTGATATTGCTTCAGGTGTTAATGCAGATGGTGTCCACCTCGGGAAGGACGATCTATCGGTCAAATGTGCAAGGGATATTTTGGGTGATAGATTTATCATTGGTGCTTCAGCTCATAATCTAAAAGAAGCATTGAGCGGGCAGAAAGATGGTGCGGATTACTTAGGGGTTGGCGCAGTTTTTCCAACCAGAACAAAATATGATGCAGTGGTTTGTGGGCTGGATTTGATCAGACTTATCTGTAAGAAAGTGAACATTCCAGTCATTGGTATCGGCGGGATAAATAACAAGAATTGCAGGAAAGTTATCAATGCTGGAGCTGATGGCATTGCAGTCGCTTCCTATCTTTTTGAAGGCAATTTGAAAGAAAATCTCCATGCGTTAGTTTTTAAGAAGAGAATAGTTAAACATAAGGAGGTAAAGTGAATATTGCGATATCAGCAAGAAATTTTGAACTGACTGATGCCCTTACTGAATTTGCCGGTAAGAAACTGGCAAAATTAAAGAGGTTTGAGCATCACATCATTAAAGGTCACTTA
>JBDRWH010000216.1:0-3009 GCA_039802325.1 Caldifarciminota bacterium | reverse complement strand
TCTTATCCATTGCTACTGCAGTCTTGCTTTCGGCAACAGGCATTGCCATTCCTGCCCTTGGTCGCATAACCTCCATTTCATCTACTCCTTCAAGTCTTCTCCAGCCCCAGCCCCATTCAGTGACATCATCGTCGTTATCAAATACACCGTCAGGACCAGCCGAGGCAATTGTGAAATAGGAAAAATATTCATCTTCACAGGTTATACGATATTTTCTATTCCAGGGATCAAGTAAGTCATTTTCTTTTAACAATCCTGCTTTTATTAGAATTTCAAGTGCCTTTGCTGTCTTTGGATAGTTTTTGTTCTGTTCGTAGTATTTGTTTATCGCGGCATACAATTTGTTACGCAATGCTGAAAGTCTGGGATAAAATGCATCAATTATCTTGTTGTTAACTTCTCGGGGTGTGGTATAATTCACCGGGAAGGGTTCTTTTGGAACGAGTGTTGAAAAGAGCACATTCTCTGCCCTTTCATCAATCACAGGATTTTTCACAATGTTTGCGGGTTCAAAGCCGTGGATTTCATAACGGGGTGTCATTATTTCCTTTTCTAAGGTGAAGTAGACTTTTTCGAGTCCTGGTTGTAACTCGCTTACTGCAAAGACTGCCTCATCAACAATCGCAAGACAAAGTGCTGCTATCCGTGGTCTGCCATTTTTGTCAGTAATTGTGAATACTATTTCGCCACCTTCGCCAGGTAGATATTCTTTCTTATCCGGCTTGACATCTATGTTCAAATCATTTGCACCATGCACATAACAAAATCTTGTATCACGAATAATATCTGAACCCGGTGTTACGATATAGGCATGTAGCCAGATTGAACCTGCAAGGTCCGAACTCAGACGTATTTGCAGATTGCCCCTGCCTTCCTTTATTTCTATGGATTTTGTTAAGATAGTCTGATCGTTTTTTATAATATCAAGGTATAGCCTGCCGGTCTTTTTTGTAGTAAGGAATTCAAGATTTATATCATCACCAACTTTGTATATACCTCTTTTCATACGCATTATTATCTGGTCCTGTTCTGTGTCAAGGCTAAAATCCTTTTTTATCTCTGCCTTTTCACCCTTGTTGTCGGTCACCTTGATATTGATTTCAAATGTGTTGTTTTTTGGAGTGTAGGCAAATTCAGCCACACCGTAGTCATCGGTCTTGCCAGTTTGTTTGATACCATCGATAGTCATTTCAACCTGACCCAGACAGGGTGAACCATCCGGGTAATTTGTTACCACATATATCCTATTTTCAAGATTTGGTTTGAGTGCACCGCCTTCAGGCACAACTACAATGTTAATGAGATTTTGCACGACTTTCTTTGTCACAGAAATTTTCTCGCTATGATTCGCCTTATCAATGACTTCAATATCAAGTCTGACAAAAGCATTACCTTGTTCTAATGGCTCACCAACAAAGTAATCAGGCAATTCGTAGCTGAAGTGATACAGACCATCTTTGTCGGTCTTTCCTTCAATCACAGCCTCTTCATTAAAACCAATATCAAATTTATATACCGTAACTTTAACCTTTGAATCAGTTACTGGTTTGCCAAAGAAATATTGAATATCAAGGTCGCCCTCCATTTTTTCACCGGGCAGGTAAAATTCCTTATCTGTCTTTAGACTGATCTTAAATTTAGGAAGAACGTATTTTTCTACTTTGACAGTCTTTTCGGTCTTTTCGTTATCAAGAATTGCCCGGATTGTCCAGTTACCGAAGTTTACTTCATCCGCCAGCAAAAATGGGGTGTAGGCAACACCAAATTCATCGGTTTTCAATACTTTCTTGAAAACCTTGTTGCCCTTTGCATCTTCAATTTCAAAAGTTATTTCGTTATTTTTTACAGCGCTTAGTTGGGGTTTCTGCAATGAAAGTGTCCTGAGGTGAATGGTTTGACCGGGCTGATAGATAGGCTTATCAGTAACCAGATAGGTTAAATTCCCGCTTGTTATCTTTATGTTTGTTGTATATTCGTCCTTGCCCAGTTGGGATGTGACAGTGAATTTTAACTCGGCATTTTTTGTATTTGCAGGCATATCAAATTTTACCTGGCAGACTCCGGCATTATCAGTAATGCCTTCATAAACTATCTTTTCAATCTTTTCTGCATTCATTATGACTTTTGTTTTTGCACCCACAATCGGTTCATCAGTCCGTTGATTCTTAGCAATGATGCGATAAATAATTGGTGTCCCGGCGATGAACTTGTCCTGTCCTATGATCTTAACAACCATCTTGTCCTGAAGCTGAAACATAGAATATATCTTTTCTATCTTCTTAAATCTGACCCTGATGCGCAGAAGGTCAGAATCTGCGATCTCCTTTTTTAACTTCAATTTAACCGGTAATGAATAGTAGTCCTTATTAACATATACCCAGCGGGCAAATTCACCAATTATGTTGTCTTCTGGATCAAGAATCCAGACCTCACATTTTCCCAATTCGCCCTTGAGTCCTTCAATAGGAATATTAAGGCTCAGCTCTTTCTGTGGTCCAATAGAACCAATTTTTGTTACCAAGCCAAGGGCAAGGATGCCTATGCTGATTTGTAAAAAAGATTTCATTGTTCCCCCTTTTCTATATTGAATTACAACATTTTTTCAAAAAAATTCCTTTATTGTATTGTTTCAATTTAAATAACCACCGAAATCTGTGCTCATTCATTTGCTGAGTTCATCAGCGGGTTTTGGTCGGCACAGATAAAATCCCTGTCCATATCTAATCCCCAGATTTTTGATAAATTGTAATTCATTTTCGTTTTCTATACCTTCGGCAATAATCGTGGCATCGATACGCTGGGCAAAATTGACAAACGATTTTATCAATTCCTGGCGAATAAGGTTCTTATCAATATCCCGTACCAGGGTACGATCGTATTTGAGATAGTCCGGACTGATCTCACTGATTCTCTCAAGGGTTGAATAACCTACTCCCACATCATCCAACGCAATCTTAAAACCCTTGCCTTTGGTTCTTACAATAATCTCCTGGTAAATTCCATAATGGG
>JBDRWH010000215.1:0-3015 GCA_039802325.1 Caldifarciminota bacterium | reverse complement strand
GGAGGATTGTAAAGAGGATGAGGATTTGAGGTCTCTGCACTGAAATATGAATTTAATCTTGAAACCATCAGATGGATAAAAGCAGTGTGTCCTTCTCTATATTCCTTATAGAGTGCATCGCAGTATGTGGCAAAGCCTTCATTAAGCCAGACATTCTGCCAGCCAAAACAGGTTATCATATCGCCCCACCACTGATGGGAGAGCTCATGTGCCATACCATAATAATCATTATTGATAAGCCACTGTCTGTGGATTGTGCTCATTGTTTGATGTTCCATGCCACCGTAAGAAAATGGATTTACCACATTCATTCCATATCTCTCAAATGGATAATCGCCAAATAGTGAATCATAGAAAAAAAGCATATTGGTTGTTAATGAAAATGCGTTTGCTGCAGCAATGCTATCCTCGGGCCAGAAATAATACTTTACTTCTATGCTCTCTCCGGGTGCCTGGTAAAACCAATCTGAATATGTTTTATAAATACTTGAGGCAAAGTGAATTAAATATGGAGAAACTGGATAACTGTGTTTCCAGTGATAGGTTGCATAACCTTGAGAAACATCTCTACCCAAGTATTCGCCAGTTGCACAAACAGTAAATGAATCAGGAACAGTGATATAGAATTCAACACCATAATCTGCTTTGTCCCATAGACGGTCATAACAGGGAAACCATCGTTTTTCTGCAAAAGGGCAACCAAGGGTGTACGATATTGGATGTAAACTTTGATAATAGAGATAGCCCATACTGCCGGATGCAGTTCCACTGTAGCCAACCATGACATTGAATGAATCGCCCTGGTTGTAGATTACAGGAAGGTTCACAAGCAGTGTATCACCAGTATGGCTATAGGTTGCTGTTATTCCGTCTACTTTTATGGAATCAACATTCAATCCTGCAAGATAAAGGTCAATCTGACTCAAATTGTTCATATTACTGCGCATTGCAATCTTGACTGCACCAGACAAATATCTTGATGTCATTGGCAGATCAAGGTCAATCAAATAGTGTAGTACGTTGTACGAATGTGTTGATTCAGCATACACCGGCTCAGGGTAAAATACCTGTTTATTATCAGGATCAAAAAAACCCTGATTAATTAGTAGTATCACCAAAAGTGTCATAAGATCTCCTAATTTGTAATGTTCAAATAATATACTTAAAAGTTCATTTCATTACTAATATCAGTTCTCTTAGTATCTCAGCAACAGTTGAACCAGAAGCGTATGGCGACGCTGCCATAGGATTGTATTCTACAATATCTGCGCCAATGATCTCTTTTGCCTTTAAGAGCAATATGCAATCAAGAAGTTCTTTAAATGTTATACCATTTGGCTCCGGAGTTGCTACGGCTGGCAAGACTGAGGGATCAAGGACATCAACATCAATTGTAACATAAATTGGCTCAGCAATTCTGCTTATTACTTCTTTCAGAGGTTGGTAAGCGTAAAATCGGTATAGATTTTTGTTTAAAGAAAATTCCTTTTCTGTTCCCGACCGAATTCCAAATTGATAGATATTTTCCAATCCCACAATATCACTCACCCTTCGTATTGCTGCAGCGTGGCTCATCTTTTCACCATGATAATCATCCCTCAAATCAGCATGGGCATCAAAGTGAATTATTGATAGATTCTTTACAATACGACTTATACCTTTAATAATGGGAAATGTAATGGTATGTTCACCACCCAGAAATACTACGGTCTTCCCTTGTTTGTAAAGTTCAAATGCCTTGTCCTCCATTTCTTGAATTTGGTTTCCGGTATTAAATTCGTGGTCATCAAGGTCAGCAATCTTTAGAGAACTCAGGGAACGACTCTGGTATGGCGAAAACCATTCAATATTTTCTGTGCAAATTCTGATATATCGTGGTCCAAACCTTGAACCAGGGATAAAAGAAGATGTCCGATCATAAGGAAAACCGATAATTACAATATCTGCCTTTTCAAGATCTGAGTTGGCATATTCAATGATCATAATTTCTTCCTTTGTAAATCTTCAGGCAACCTTTGTATAACCAAGTGCTCCGACCATGGTGATTGCTCTAATAGGACAAGCCTCAAAACATCTACCACATCCAATGCATTTTTCTTTGTCAATGATGTGCCGCTGATTTAGTTCCCCGGTTATCGCATCAAACTTGCATACCTTCACGCATTCTCCACAACCATCACATTTCATTGAAATGATTCCATATGGTCTTGCTATGGCGCGGTCAACAAAACAATCTTCAGGGCACTTACGAAAACACGTGCCACACGAATTACACAGATCATAATTTATCTTGGGCAGAGTATTTTCCATTTTGATTGCTCCTTCATAAGGACAAATATCCACGCATATATTGCATCCTGAACAACCCATTTTGCAGATATTTTTTACATTCTCTTTCTGATCCAGTAATTTGCAGGCAAGATATATTAACTGCGACCGGGGAATCAATTCTAATACATTCCTGGGGCACTCTTTCACACAGATACCACAACCATCGCACCTTTCAGGATTGATTATCGGTAAGTGATTGTTGCTTATCGTTATTGCGTTCTGTGGACATACCTCAACACAATTTCCGTCTCCCAGACAACCATAAGGACATTCTTTGTTACCCCCAAAGAGTGCCCAGTTCAACCAGCAGTCTTTGGGCCCTTTGTATACAAAGAGGTCACGGGCATTTGAACCACCTTTACATCTTAAAACGCAAATTGAATCTTCCATTATTCCTATAAGTCTTTTATTAGTTCAAGAAATTTCTTATACGGAATTGCAGTCCATGATTCAGCAGAGACTGCACCGCCAGAAAGACTGATCATAGAAACTTTGGCTGCAGTTTCCTCATCGGGTGCTTCATAGATATCCAGAAAATCATAGGGTCCTAAGAGTGCATAATGGGCAAGGAATTTCACTTCCGGACAATCTTTTTTTACTCTTTCCATCCATTGTCGGCCTATCTCAGCCCTTTTCCTCAAATCCCTGGTCAATTCTGGAGATAGTTTTGTTGCTAAAATATAT
>JBDRWH010000214.1:0-3029 GCA_039802325.1 Caldifarciminota bacterium | reverse complement strand
GTACTACCCAATGCACTCACCGTAAACACATCACCACTATTATTACCCGTCGCACCCGGCGCTAATGTACCCCAACTACCATTCGCATCACTCACCGTGATATACGGCGAATTCTCCATTAACACACCCGTAATATTCGCCGCACTCGCACCACCCTCATTCTTGATCGTCACCACCAAATTCGCCGTCTCCCCAGGATCCAATAATCCATTACCATTACCACCCACCACCGCCACTGACTGATAGGTCAAAACTGGAGCATACACCATAAGCCCAAACTGAGATGTCCAGGTAGAATCCACATTGTCTTTACAAACAAGCGTCAAAGTAAAACCATAGCCATTGGGACAATTGTTCGCAACCTGCAGATTATAACCATTAGAACCTGTATACGCTGAATCATTGGCTGGTATATTTCCAAAGGTTTTTATTGTATCAGAAAGCGTAATATACGGATCCGTCTCTCTTAATCTTCCTGTCACACTATTCGCCTGAACACTACCATAATTCTTTACCCAAAGAGGAATCTCTACTGACTCACCAGGATTGAGAATACCATCATTATTGCCACCCGGAGAAGGATCACTTATCGTACTCTTCAAATACATCACATAGGCATAGGTACTTGTCTGCACCTGAATCGTTCCTTCAAACGGATAGTAGTTCTTCGCAGTAACCGTAATATTCATTGTACCCGGTGTTGTGGGTGCAACATTCAATGTAACCTGACCTGATGAATTTGTGTATCCGTAAGCATAAGTCTCAGTCCCTTTTTGCAAACAGACAAGCGCATTGTTAACAGGAGAACCACCACCTGTGACTGTAACTGCAACATTCTGATTGCCAATCTGAATCACTGCAGGATAATTTACTGTTAAGTTTGCAGGAATATTAGTCCACAGAGGTAATTCCGGGTCCCCTATTAGATTCAATTCATATAAACACCAGCGGGTGTAATCATACTGATTGCCGCTATCCGCATAAGGAACCCAGCAATCCTTATCAACCGCAAGGACCTGTCCCATTTTGTATAAACCAGCCTGGAATATTTTCGCATAATATGTAGTATCAAGCCTCTCCGAAGGACCTGGCACATATCCACCAACATACGCACCCCAGCCATAACGGGAATTGAACATCACACCAATCAAACCACCACCAACCCGATTTGCCAGATGTTCAGCAAAACAATCGCCATTAGGTGTCTCATCCCATGCCCCAGTAAAACAGGCAATAGAAATCGCAATACCCTGTTTATTGCCGTTAGTTAGACCGTCGGCATCTGTAGAACTTAAATAAGGCGTACTACCCATATATATTCCATTCTCATCACCATGTCCTTCCCACGCACCCATTCCAAAACCCACATTCATTGAATCGATCATACGCTGCCGCGACAAAGTTCCATTTCGCTCATATAATTTGCCATCAACCCAAGGTGGCGTAGGTGTCATCCTTGCAATTGAATCCTGCATTGGTCTTTCTTCATAACTGGACCACAATATCGCGGTGGGCAACAGCATTTTCCTTATATAATCCGTTGGCGGATTTTTTTCGTACGTGAGAATTTTGTTCACAAAATTCTGTGCTTGAGTAATACTGTAAACCGAAGCCCTGCCCACGTAAACATCACTATACATATCTGCATTATCTGCGATCTGTCCATAAATATGATTACCGTTCAAATCCCAGGTTCCGTCCAACCCAGCGAAATATAGGTCACAAGGAATTGTGTCTTCGTCTGCATAATAACCTACTGGCGCATTGATATAAAAACAACTCCGTTCAGGAACAAGATTTTGGCCGCTGGTTTTATGATCTGCTGAACCACCAAGCAGTACCCATACTGTACCCCATGTATTCCGAGCATCAATGATAAAATTTCTTATCTTTTCTGGTAAATCATAACCAGAATAATTACTATTTACCCAGGATATCTGTACTACATTTGTAGGCACGCCCTTCTTTGTTTTCCAGTTTGCCAGACGCTGGAATATAGTATCAAGCGAAGTCGCACCACTTATGATTACATATTTGTAATCCCCTGGCGGTAACAACCGCGATACACCCTTCCCACTTACCTTGGGCGCAAAAATATCCACCATTTCAGGATTGACAACCATAGCACGCACATTCTCCCCAAAAATCTTCTGCTGATCAACCGTTGGAACTGTGTTTTCAACCTGATTCTCAAGATACCTCAACCTATATGTAATCCTCGTAGCAAACCTTATCTTTCCCTCTACTGGAATATACTGCACAGGATTTATCTCCACATGCGCAAGCCGATAGCCGGCAAGTGTACCTGAACCTGTTAAATCACATTTCTTCAAAGGATAGGGTTCATCAGAATTATATACCTCTATCTTCGGCAGCACAAACTTAGGAACAAAAACCCGCCCAGGCATGGGCAAAGGCACATCAGGTTGATATGGATATATCTGATAATTCCCTCTTAACTCAATTACTTCTTCAGAAACTATTTCTATCCCAGTAGGAACCGCACCCGCCGGTATCAATACCGATTGCCTTAATCTCGGTAATCTCGGCTCACCCGGGTTGTTCGCAAAAGCAACACAACCCCTCAATTCTACCACATCATATCCCTGAACCCTGGTGAGAGCTAAATCACTCTGGGAAAAATGAACAGTCTGAATGATCTCACCCGCCCAGAGATGCATCGCAATCAACAGCATGATTGCAATAGAATATCGTTTCATAATACCCCCTTTCCACAAATTAGAGATTAGTTTTTTGGTGAGGAAGTGGGTATGGAAGCGCGAAATAAGAAGATAGTCTTTTAATCCCAAACTCCCCACATCCCACTTCTAATCCCACTTCCTCACCTCATTTCTATCATCTGAGAAGCACCGCCTTCTCAATCTGTCTGAAATCACCAGCTTCCAACCGCACAAAATACACACCCGCCGGCAATCTCCGACCCAAATCATCACAACCATCCCACACAACCGTTGACCGTTCACCGTTTACCGTTAACCGTGAAAAATCTTTTACCAGTCTACCGGCAG
>JBDRWH010000213.1:0-3035 GCA_039802325.1 Caldifarciminota bacterium | reverse complement strand
AAACAACGATTGATTTTATGAAGTCTGACAGCGTTGGTTATATTGCAGTAACTATTCCTGAGGCATTGAGTATCTATCAGACCAGGCGTTTAGTTGATGACCTCCATACATTTGGCATTGATCTTGATATGTTGATTGTTAACAATATCGTAAAGGCAGAGAAGGGGTGTAATTTCTGTGCAAAGCGAAGGACTATGCAGGAAAAATACATAAGTGAAATCTCTGAGAAGTTCAGCGGAACAATCATAAAGAAAATATCATTGCTGCAATATGAAATAAAAGGGATTAATAGAATAAGAGAAATTACAAGAATTCTTTTTGCTTGACTTTTTGTTATTTCTCAATATAATATTTTCTATAAAATAAGGAATATGAGGTCATCTATTAATTCTTATCTTGCTTGCAAGGTAATAGGAATTTTAGAAAGATACTGATGAAAATCAGGATTCCTATTGGCTTGAAAATTCAAAAGGAATAAAAAAGGGACAGCTCTGTAATACAAGGGAATTGGCTCTCATTTATTGGTAATGAAATACAAGTCAGGCAAAAGGGCATGTCCTAGCTGTTAGCGTTGAAGGGATATTATCCCTTGATGTGTGTTCACAGACGAAGGAGGCATAATGGAACTTAGTCGCAGGGATTTCTTGAAAATCTCGGCAATTACTGCTGGTAGTCTTTTGCTACCGGTTGGTGAGGCATTGGCAAAAGAAGACCAGAAGTATTTCCCATTGCATAAACCTCTTGGTGAAGGGAAGACGGTCTGCCCGTATTGCTCGTGTGGTTGTGGCGTGCTTGTTGCTACGGATAAAGATGGCCATATTATTAACTCAGAAGGTGATCCGGAAAATCCAATAAACCGTGGGGCACTTGACCCGAAATCAATCTCTGTTCGCCAACTCTCCACAAGTCCAAAGAGATTAGGTAAAGTGCTTTATCGTGCGCCCAATTCAGATAAATGGGAAGAAAAATCCTGGGAATGGGCAATTGCCGAGATTAGTAAGCGGATTAAGAAGGTCCGTGATGAAACATTTGTTAAAACGATAAATAAAGACGGCAAAGACATAATGGTTAATAGAACCGAAGGCCTTGCGTGGCTCGGCGGTGCCGCAAATAATAGTGAAGACTGTTATTTAGCAACAAAATTCTGTCGAAGTCTGGGAATGGTCTTTGTAGAACATCAGGCAAGGGTCTGCCATTCCTCAACCGTTGCCGGTCTTGGTCCAAGTTTTGGAAGAGGAGCAATGACGAATGACTGGATTGATATAAAGAATGCGGATGTGATTATGATCATTGGCGGTAATCCTGCTGAAAACCATCCGGCAACATTTACCTGGATAAACAAGGCAAGGGAACATGGAGCAAAACTTATCGTCGTTGATCCAAGGTTCACACGCAGCGCCGCAACCGCAGAAATTTATGCACCAATCAGACCCGGCACAGATATCGCCTTTGTTGGTGGACTCATAAATTACACAATCCAGAACAAGCTCTATCAGGAAGAGTATGTAAAATACTACACCAATGCCTTGACCCTGGTCAATCCTGAATATAAGGGTCCGGCAGAACTTGACGGCTATTTTAGTGGCTATGATGCAGAGAAGAGAACATACAATAACAAGACCTGGCAATATCAGATGGCTGGGAACTTTCCAAAGAGAGCAACAAACCTTGATGACCCGCACTGTGTATTTGCAATTTTGAAGAAGCATTACTCACGATATACACCTGAGATGGTCGAAAAGGTCTGTGGTACACCCAAAGAAAAATTTCTTGATGTCGCCAGGACATTCTGTGCAACCGGAAAACCTGATAAATCAGCGACCATCCTCTATGCAATGGGAACAACCCAGCATACAGTTGGCAGTCAATATATCCGTTCCTATGCCATGCTTCAACTTCTGCTTGGGAATATTGGTGTTCCTGGTGGCGGTATAAATGCCGCGCGTGGCGAATCTAATGTGCAGGGTTCTACCGATATGGCGGTTTTATTCCATCTATTGCCTGGTTATCTGGGCGCACCTAAAGATACCGAGCCAGATCTTGAAACCTATAACAAAAAATTTGACAAGACCTGTTTCTGGGTCCATGGTCCTAAATTTTTTAACTGTCTAATGAAGGCATGGTTCGGAGATGCGGCAAATCCTGGGAATCAATTTGCCTACAATTATCTGCCCAAGGCAAGTGGCAACTATTCTTTTATTTCTATTTTTGAGGCGATGTATGCAAAGAAAATAAGGGGTTTAATCTGCATGGGTATGAATCCTGCAGTCTCCGGTCCCAATGGTAGATTTGAGAGAAAGGCGATGGAAAACTTAGATTGGCTCGTTGCAATGGACCTCTTTGAAACTGAGACCGCCTCATTCTGGAAAGCACCTGGGGTAAATTCCAAGGATATTAAGACTGAGGTCTTTTTATTACCTGCAGCGGATGCAATGGAGAAGGCTGGTTCCATTGTGACCAGTGGTCGCAGAATTCAGTGGCGACCTAAGGTTGCCCAGGCACCGGGTGAATCAAAAGAAGATATCTGGATATTAACGCAACTAATGAAAACACTTAAAGAATTATATAAAGGCTCTTCTGATCCAAAAGACCGGCCAATCCTTGACCTCATCTGGGATTATGGGGACCCGCCCAATGTTGAACTTGTAGCCCGAGAGATAAACGGTTACGCACTTGAGGATATTTTTGATAAGAAAGATGAAAAGAAAATCCTCGCTGAGAAAGGCAAGATTATCTCCAGTTTTGGGGTAATTGCCAATGCCAAAAATCCAGATAAGATTGCTTGTGGTACCTGGATTTATGGCGGTTATATGGCACCGATGGATGACGGAACCGGCGTGGTAATGCCCGCCTGCAAACGCCGCGGTCAAAAAGACCCCGGTAATTTGGGTATGTTCCCATTTTGGGGTTTTGCCTGGCCTGCAAACCGGCATATTCTGTATAACCGTGCCTCAGCAAAGCCTGATGGAACGCCATGGGCAGAAAATAAAAAGTTAATCTGGTGGGATGCGACGCAGAAAAAATGGGTTGGATTC
>JBDRWH010000212.1:0-3048 GCA_039802325.1 Caldifarciminota bacterium | reverse complement strand
CATCAGTTGAACGATAAGAATATCCATCGTTTCCATAGTCAGTTCCAGTGATCAGATAGCCATTGGAAGAGTCTCTCCAGGCGATACACCTCCAACCCGCAGCATTGTAGCTCCATTGCCAGTTTGCTCCATTATTCGTGCTTTTGACTATCTGGCTTGCATTGCTGGTCACCCAAATATTATTACCTACATACTGGATACCCATTGAATAGTTATTGAACAAATGGGAATAGGATGACCAGTTATTGCCTCCGTTGGTGCTGACAACCACACGCGCAGAAGATGGAGTGAGAACCTGGCTTGCCGAAATCGCAATACGCAAAGTATCCTGACAATCAAGACAATTATTGTAATCAAGATTTGTATATCCCTGTATTGCCCAGTTCTCACCGCCATCCGTGGTATACAAAATCGCACCAGCAGGATTTGCGTATATGCTTGAAGTCGTTGCCCAGCCTTTATTCACGGTAGGAAAATCAATTGCCGCAACTTGCCCAAGGTCTGCGGGTATGGTTTGACGGGTCCAGGTCAATCCGCCGTCAGTTGTACGATGAATATGCCCATTTATTGTATTGTCGTAACCACATACCCACCCGTTTAATGAATCGACAAAATAGATGTCATCGCAACTGTAGGCAGTGTTGCCGAACGAAAGATTCTGCCAGGTTGTGCCACCATTGGTAGTACGAATCACAAGATATGCTGTGTTATCACCCCAGCCACCGCATGCCCAGCCATGTTGCGAGTCTATAAAATGAACCTTGGATAGATTTCGGGTTGTCGGGCTCGTTTGCGCTATCCAACTATTTCCTCCGTTGGTAGTCTTATAAATACGACCTGTACTACCTACGACCCATCCAAGATTCGCATTTACAAAACATACGCCGCTGAGTCCAGTTATGTTACTGTCGCTGAAAGCAAGGCTGGACCAGTTAGAACCGTCTACAGTGTGCAATATCACACTGTAAACTTCTCCACCAGCACTCGTTGAACCGACCGCCCATCCATTAAGACCATCGTTCAAAAAGCACAGGTCATTGATATTCACAGTTGCATTCATGGGCGTAATCTGCTCCCATGATTGTGCATAGACTTGCTGCATAAGACAGATTAATAACAAGATAGCCCACTTAGCATATTTATATTTATTCATAAAAAACCTCCTTTGCTTAGAAAATTATATTATAAATATTTTATAAACTTCGGTGTCCAGATAATTAAAAACCCCACCCTGTAAAATCACTATTTTTTATGTTCTATGAGAGCATCAAATGATTTCTTGAAATTCTTTGTATTTTTGTTATAATTTCCCTATATGTTGCACAAGAATAAAGTATCTTTTCAAACTAAGATTGAGGCAGTCAAAGAATATTATAAGCAGGGTCTTTCTTTGCGTAAAACAGCTGAGCAATTTGGCATATCCTATAAAACACTCTGGTTTTGGGTCCATAGGTATAATTCCGGTGGAATAAAAGCACTTAATAGAAGGGTGGGACGGACCGGAATTCTACCAGCGTTAGCAAAAAAGGTATATCTATTGAAAGAAAGAGAACCAGGATTAACTATTGTCAAAGCAGCCCGATTTCTTCAACAAAATGGCGAAAAAATTTCAAAAAATACAGTCTGGCGTCTCTGGAACCGTTGTTATATGATAAGACGTCCATTAGATAATGTATTAACAACCTTCTGTTCAAAAAGTGACGATTTAGAACTGAAGATAAGACAAGCTGAGCAATATTTGAAACAAGGAAATGTTAGATACGGGGCAAAAATTTTGAATAACTTATTTTATATACCGGAGAACGGCATTTTATTGACGATACCTGATTCAATGCTTTCTATCCGTCGTAGACTTGATAAACTGTACTTACAAGTTGAAAAAAGATTTGAAAATACCAATTTCTCTGAATTTGCCGAAAAGGCGAAAAACATTGCAAGGGCACTTGAGAGAAAGAAATATTACTGGTCTTCAATGCTGGCATATTTCCTGGTTCTTATTGCATTAACCTGGCTGGGGCGACCCAAAGAAAAACTTGCGATACATTCCATTCTTCGTAAAAAAATCAAAGAGGTACGTGACCCTGCACTCCGCTTTAATTTTTATCATCAACTTGCAAATACCTATCTTGATTTGTTGATGGTTCATCGTGCCCGTCCGGCAATTGAAAAATGCCGGCGATTGTTATATCTACTTCCCGACGCATTGTACTGGGAATCCTTTGCTGATATGCTTTCTCGTACACTAAATAACATTACTGTTTACCACTGCTATATGAAGGCGTCTGAGTACGCAAAAGACCCGATTGTGCGAGACCGTCTTAATTTGAAGATCGCAAGTTGTTTAGCTTTAATGGGCAACACCAGAGAATGCAGAAAATATCTAAATCTTTGCCGGTCAATGAAAAATTCCACAGTATTTAGTGGAAGCTATTGGTTGGCTAATGCCTATTATCATTTCAGTCGCGG
This sequence comes from Caldifarciminota bacterium, assembly GCA_039802325.1. GTDB lineage: Bacteria > Hydrothermota > Tepidihabitantia > SM23-42 > JAOAFX01 > JAOAFX01. The sequence goes on along the minus strand of JBDRWH010000212.1, from coordinate 582 downwards.
GGATATTTTCCGAGCGCGTGAGCACTATATGAATGCACTTAAGAGCGCGACCCACGACCAAATTCTAAATCGACTGATTGCATCATCCATCGGATTAGCTGCGGTAGCAATGTCTTTAAACCAGCCAAAACAGGCAATGGTTTATCTTATGAAATATCTTCCGCTGGTTAGGAAATACAGAATGTACCGTGAAATGATATCTTTGAAAAGTTGTGCTGGTATGAATGTAAAAATTAAACCTGAGGTAATTAAAGAAATGCCCAGAATGAAACTATTAGTATTACTGAACAAAGCGCGGCAAACAAAGAAAATTGGGGACTATCTAAAAGTCATAAATTATGCATTAAACAAAAAATATATGGGCTTTTTGATACAACATATTGTTTTTTATCCTGACCTTGTTCTCAACACACTGGCTAAGGGTAGATCTACCAAATTACCTGCAGTTGTTCTGCATTTGCCTATTTTTAATACAAAAACTTATGCTTATCGTATAAACTTTTTGGGGAAAATTGCTGTTTTCAGTAATCAAGAATATATGAAAGGACGACTAAGTCCAAAAGATTCTGCGATACTTTTATT
>JBDRWH010000211.1:0-3089 GCA_039802325.1 Caldifarciminota bacterium | reverse complement strand
CAATTTTTTCTTCAATCTGGATCATTGCCTGATTTATTACATACTCACTATCCACCACCCTGCATCCAAGGTCTTCAACAAGATTTAACAGGTACGGGTCAGCACTCGGTGTTATCCAGGCAATTGGAATGGCATCTTTTTTCAATACCCCAATTCCTTTCTCCACTCTTCTTTTAACCATATTGTGTATCATTTTAACAATTTCAAGCCACTCATCAAAATCAGCATAACCATAAAGATTACCAAATTCTATAGTCATCAATTCCAAGGCCGGTAATGGTGCAACCTCAGCATCTGCATTCAATTTTTTAATCTCAGCCACAAGATTGCGTAAGTGGTTCACTTTTTCTATGGTTTCAACAAGCCGATGAGGATTATTCACCCCTGTTAATTTAAATAACGCCTGCCAGATTCTTTGATATTCTCTTGTCAAATAATCTTCTATGATTTTAGGATAGAAAAAACCCAGCTGGGTTTTTTCCAGTTCTTGTTGTCGCGGTTTATTAAGTAAAAAATCTGGTGACCTTCTGAATGGAATTTCAACCCACATTATGTCATAGCCCATGTTTTCAACAACCTGCATTACACAGGAATAGTCATCACAAGAAGCACCAGTTGAACCAATGATTAGATCAGGCTTTGGGAAATAAGACCGTTTGTAGAACGCTGAAGCGACTACCCGGGAAAAACAGGTCGCTTCTGGAAGTCCGAGCTTGCTTGCAGTGTCAAGCAAGTCGGTAGATTCCTTGAAAAAAGGTGTCCACCAGAGACACTCCGGGTAAAATGGTACGCAATCAGGAAATGATAACACCAATACCGGCACTGTTCCCAAATCGCCCATTGTCGCTATGATTTTTCTGTTAATCTGGCGTGCCCTGAAGAGCCTTTCAGTTTCATTAAAGACAAATCCCCACATTCTCAATGCCTCAATAGAGTTATCAAATCTCAGTCTCTGCAATTCCCTTGCACCATAGACCATAAATGTTGCTGGAGGCGAAAGATAGATTCCCCATTCGCTGTTGTTGTAGTATTTGTGTCTTTTGATCGTCTCATCAGGAATTTCTTCAAACTGTTTTGACCAGGTGCTCAATCCAATCTTCTTAGGAAAAATTCTCTTTGTTTTTTTCATACAATTCCACCCCGATATGAGCCAAGGACTTCAATGAATGCATCAATTCTCACTTTCAGTTGACTCAGGTTCTGATATGAGAAATCACTTTTCAATTTCAGGATTGGCAGAGTAAGACCCTTTTCCATGCTTAACAATTCAAAATCAAAATTATCACAGTAATCAAGAACAATGGCAATTATACCTGTGCTTTTCGTTTCTTTGACATCTTTTTCTACCCATTCGTAGTATTTTTTATTTGGCCTTCTAAATATACAGGGCGGTTGATGGAAATATGATTGCTTTAATCCGTCAAGTGTTTTCTCCCTGACTTTAATGTAGATTCCCCTTGATAAGCCACAGCTGAAGTCACCGCAGATACGCAGTCTCTGCTCAATCAAATCAATAATTGGTCCTGCCTCGTAAGAAAGTGGACTGCCTAATAAATAAACCCTTGGTTTGTAAGACATTTCTTGCGGTATCTCTGATGTGATATTTTCAATTTCGCCCTGATGAAAATATCTGACCATACCATGGAATGTCTTTGTTGACAAAGTGGACGGGTTTGCACGGCGCCGGGCGTCAATTTCTCTCAATCTCTGCCTTGCCTTTTCCCATCTTTCACATTCTTTCTGTATTACACCTTTATCAAATCTACGGCGAAAATACTGTTCAAGTTCTTTCACCAGCAAATCAATTTCATTTGCGTATATCTCAAAATTTTCAGTCCGTGGATTGTTGAATAGGTAAACAGGAATATCAGTCATAAATCTAACCACTTCAATCATTCTGCGCGACATATCACACCCGGTGGAACCGATGATACAGGCAAAGTTTTTTTGATTTTCAAGGATAAATCCAAGGTTGGATTTTACAAGGGGACAGGCATCTACACGAACGAGTTGTTCTCCTTTTTGAGACAAATTTATATCACCATGGAGTAAACGATACGGTCTTAATCCGGTTGCGGATAAGAGCTCTACTGGAATATACGAACAGGTATAACCAACCAGCCCCGTTAATTCCATGGCTTCAGAATTAAACCGTCAACAAATCTTTTTTGAAAATCTTCTTGCGTGGCAAGTTCAAGGTGGACGGATTTTTTTCTGACCTCCTCGGTGTATTCAACAGTAATTTTGTTCAGCAATAGTTGCACAGCACCACTCAAAGCGAGATCACTTTCAGTTCGGACATCTTTTACACCTGTGGGTATCAATCCGATCCGTTTGACGGAATCAATGTTTAAATGAGAACCAAATTCGCCAGTAATAACCACAGCATTCACTCTTGATGGCTTAATGCGGATGTAATCAAGTAAATATTTTATGCCGGTATGTATTGCGCCTATTGCAAGTTGTAATGTTCTTATATCCATTTGTGTAATTTTGAATCCAGCAATGCGTATTTCTTTCTTGAGCATTCCATATTCAGTGAGCAATTCCAATTTCAGGAGGGTCGCAAGGAGATCAATAAAGCCTGAAGCACAAAATCCAACTGGAGGTTTGTTTTCTATTGTGAAGATTTTGAAATTGCTCCTATATTTTACTCTCTCAATCGCACCGGGACAGGCAAGGCTACCACAGGATAGTCCTACTCCTTCAAATGCCGGACCTGCAGCAGTTGATACAGCATAAATTTTCTCATCGGTTATCAGGGCAATCTCACCATTCGTGCCGAGGTCAATGTACAGTGAAGGTTTTTTCATCTGCAATAATCCACTGGCAATGATACCTGCGATTGTATCACCACCAACAAATCCACCAATACACCCAAATACATAACCAGGGGGATTTTTTGTATAGATACCATTTTTTAAATGCCCTTCAAAAGGATAATGACCAAAATTCTTTACGGATTCGCCAAGATAGAATGAAAGCATCACAGGATTTCCGACAATTGTTGTGAATCTTGGTTTTGAAATTCTTAATTTGAATTTCAATTCTTTTATTCCCCTGAGCAGGGCATTTCTTAGAATTTTATA
>JBDRWH010000210.1:0-3098 GCA_039802325.1 Caldifarciminota bacterium | reverse complement strand
TTCTCCTGATTCTCTACACTTTATTGCCTCATCAATTGCTGCACAGATAGAATAAGAAGATTCCGGAGCTGGCAACCAGCCTTCAGTTTCCATAAATATCTTTGCCCGTTCAAAGACATATTTTTCGTCAGGCGGATATGCGAATGTATCAATGTAGCCCTTGTTTCTGAGAAGACTGATAATGGGTGAACAACCATGATATCGCAATCCATCACCTTTGATCGGAACCATGTCTATCTTATGGCCCAGTGTGCACATTTTCAGCAGTGGTGTCATTCCGGCATAATCAGCAAAATCATATCTATATTCGCCTTGAAGATTAGGAGCAGCTTGACTCTGGGCAGCAATAAACTTGATCTTTTTTCCTTTTGTTAAAACATCACCAATAAAAGGAATTGCAAAACCACCAAAATTGGAACCACCGCCCAGGCAGGAAATCACCACATCAGGATAGTCATCAAATATTTCAAACTGTTTTTGGGTTTCAAGTCCGATGATTGTTTGATGCATAAGCACATGATTCAAGACTGAGCCAAGGCAATAGACTGCTTTGGGATCTTTGCTTGCATCTTCAAGTCCTTCAGAGATTGCAATTCCCAGGGAACCAACATGTTCAGGATCCTTATCATACAGGGATTTTCCAAAATCCGTCTTGGGACTTGGTGAGGCATAGACCTCTGCACCAAGCATTTTCATGAAACTGAGTCTGTCTTTTTTCCAATTATACACACTCCTCACCCAGTAAACTGTGCATTTCAGACCGGTCACTGCAGAAGCATAGGCAAGGGCAGTCCCCCATTGTCCAGCTCCAGTTTCTGTTGTTACCCTTTCATAACCCTGTTTCTTTGCATACCAGCACTGGGCAAGGGCAGTATTTACTTTATGACTACCAGTTGGGCTGAAAAATTCACTTTTATAGTACAGTTTTGCCGGGGTACCAAGTTTTTTTTCCAGATTTGTGGCTCGGAACAGAGGTCGTGGTCTGCCTGCCTTTGCATAAAGGTCAAGAATGCCTCCTGGAATATCAATCCACCGCTCCTGAGAGAATTCCTGATTCAAGCATTCACCAACAAGAAGATTAGGCAGATTTTTTATACGTGAAGGTCCTTCTTCTGGATCCTGCGGAGGTGGTAATGGTTCTGGTAAATCAGGTAAAATATTATACCACCTGGTTGGCAACTCATCAAATTTAAGATTCACCATATTAAACATATATACCTCCTAATAGAGTCTTAAAGTAATGATTAGAATAGCGTATTTCTATGGAGAGACTCTCAAACACGCTGAATTATAGTCAAAATATTATCAATGTCAACAGCAAGACTTGACAATAAATGAAAACTGAATAGACTATTTATGTTCACAACTATGAGCAATTATCAGTCAGGATGTGTAACTGACAAGGGCGGTAGCATGCACCAATTTTCCCCACAGATGTCAAGCGAAGCGCAGACAGATGTGGATGGAAAATTGAGTGTCCCGAGCGCAGCGAGGGAAACCAATTGATGACTCTATGGGAAGATCGAAAGAAATGGCTACAAAATTGAGTGTCCCGAGCGCAGCGAGGGAAACCATTTAGGGAGGTGGTGAACTATGAAAGCAAAGTTATTAGTCGTTAGTCAGGATCAGGAGATAATTAAAGGAATAAACAATATCCTTGAAGGATCTGGACATACAATAAAATCAGCAAATACTGCTGATACCTGTTTGATTTTATGCAGGTCAGACAAATTTGACGTGATATTTTTGGATGTACACATTCCAACACTACCATTTAGTCTGATTATCCCTGATATGAAGAAAATTTGCCCGGATAGTGAAATAATTCTGATTACCGGAAACACAATAACTGAAGCACTGGCAAAGATAGAAGCCTATCAATTAAACAACTTCATTATATTGCCATTGAGTGCAGATAAAGTAAAATTGACGCTCAATCGGGCCCTGCGCCAGGTTGAATTGCTAAGAGAAAACCGAAGACTCTTGCTGAATGTGACTGCAGCAAAGAAAGAATGGGAGGCAACGGTTGATGCAATTGATGAACCAATTTTTGTTACAGATTTTGATTACAAGATTCTCAGGGCTAATCTGGCGACTTTTCAAATGTTGGGTAAAGGCGTAAGTGAAATAATTGGACAGAACTGCTACGAGATATTACACTGCTCAAAAGAACCAGCCCCGGATTGTCCAGGGAAAAAGGCAAGAGACAGTGGTGAACCTGCAATTGATACCCTATCATTCAAGGGAATAAAAAAGAGAATGACCTGCAGTGTCTATCCCCAGGTATTTGCCAATGGTGGTGGTCTTGTCCATCTTCTACATGAACCGAGTATAGCAACTGAACAACAAGCACAGGCAATGGCAAAATACGAAAGACTGTTTGAAGATGCGATAATGCCAATTGTAGTAGTGAGTCTCGATGATTATAAGATAACCGACGCTAACCAGTCAGCATTAGAGTTGCTTGCTTATGATCCAGAAAATCTCGTGGATATGGATTGGGAGAATATTTTTGCCCGGGATGTAAGAGAAAATACAATCAAAGAAATTCTAAATCAAATTTCAAAAGGAAACGCCACAGTTAAGACAAAACTCCTGGATAAGAATTATAAAGAAATTGAAGTTGAAATACACGCCAATCCGGTGGCAGCAGGCAATATTCAGTTTATGGAATTGTTTATTATTACTAAGTAACAAGTATTGGCAGATATTCAGCAATGTAGTGGCAAACCGCCGTATTTCTTGGCGGTTTACTTTGCTTAAATTTATGTTCGTATTAAGGCGATTAAAGAAGTAGTCAGAAAACAACAACGCGGAGCCTGGTTTGAAAAAGTTTAAAATTTCTGGATAAAGATGTTCAATTTGAAAATTCCAGGGCACATTTATGAAAAAGCGATCTATCGGTAGAATGTTGATTTGTGATGCAAATAAAACAGAATTGCATATATTTAGATATGATTCAAAAAATGAAAAGAATCTGGGTTAATAAAGCGAAATCATTTAAGTCCGCAGAAAAATTTGATCTTGAATATTATCTAAAAATGACTCCTAAACAACGATTAGAAATAATGCAGGTTTTGAGAGAGATGAGAGAGATG
>JBDRWH010000209.1:0-3103 GCA_039802325.1 Caldifarciminota bacterium | reverse complement strand
TTGAATGGATTTCCGCAGCTGAGGGTGCAAAATTTGCCCGGACAATAAATGAATTTGTACAGGAAATTACAAAATTAGGACCAAACCCACTCAAAAAGGAGGCATAATGGCGAAACCCAAGGTTGCTATTTATTGGTGTGCTTCATGCGGTGGATGTGAAGAGGCAGTTGTTGATCTTGCTGAAGATATCTTGAAGGTCGTTGAGGCTGTTGATATTGTTCTCTGGCCTGTGGCACTGGACTTCAAATACAAAGATATTGAGGCAATGCCGGATAAATCAATTCTTGTCAGTTTTATCAATGGCTCAGTCAGAAATTCAGAACAGGAGCACATAGTAAAACTCTTAAGACAGAAATCACAACTGGTTGTCGCCTTCGGTGCCTGTGCACATCTTGGTGGTATTCCGGGCCTCGCAAATATTGCTAATAGAAAAGAAATATTTGAAACTGCATATAAACTAACCCATACTACAGCAAATCCAAAAGGCGTTTATCCCCAGTTGGTTACTGAAATTCCCCAGGGAAAACTTACGCTTCCTGAATTCTATGATACAGTCAAGTCTTTGGACCAGACCATTGATGTTGATTATTACCTGCCCGGTTGTGCACCACCACCAGATTTGATAATGAAAGGTATCCAGACCCTTCTGTCTGGCAATCTTCCGCCAAAAGGAACTGTTATTGCATCAGAAAAATCTCTATGTGAAACCTGCCCAAGGAATAAGACAAAGCCGGACAAAATGGTTATCAAGGAAATCAAAAGAATTTCTGAGGTCATTGCTGATCCTGAAAAGTGTTTCCTCGCTGAAGGGATTATCTGTGTGGGACCAGCAACCAGAGGTGGTTGCGGAGAACGATGTATCAATGCAAATGTACCATGTAGAGGCTGTTTCGGTCCGACAAAGGAAGTAGTTGACCAGGGCGCAAAATTCCTTTCTGCCCTTGCCTCAATTATTGATGCAAATACTGATGAAGAAGTGAAGAAAATAACGGATATGATAATTGATCCAATCGGGTTGTTCTATATGTATTCTCTGCCCACATCAATTTTGCGAAGAAAGCAGGGGGTGTAGCATGTACAAAGAGATAACGATTGATCCGATCACAAGATTAGAAGGACACGGAAAAATTGATGTCTTTCTTGATGATACAGGCAATGTTGCCCATGCGTGTTTGCAGATTCCTGAATTGCGTGGTTACGAACGATTTGCTATTGGCAGGCTTGCCGAAGAGATGCCCAGAATAACCGAGACAATATGCGGTGTATGCCCTACTGCCCATCATATGTGCTCAACCAAGGCGCTGGACGACCTATATGGTGTAGAGCCTCCTCCCGCGGCAAGGAAAATCAGAGAATTTCAATATAACACATTTATGTTTGAAGACCACAATCTCCATTTCTATTTTCTTGGCGGACCGGATTTCATAGTAGGCCCTGATGCACCTGCAGGACAGAGAAATGTACTCGGGGTTATTGCAAAGGTTGGATTGGAAATCGGCAAAAAGGTAATTGATATCAGAAAGCGGACGAGAAATATTATTCAGACTCTTGGTGGCAGGGTTGTCCATCCGGTAAACGGTCTTCCCGGTGGTGTTTCAAAAGGAATTACAAAAGAACAGCAGGAAGAATGGAAGAAGATTGCGGAAGATGCGGTAGAATTTGCGAAGTTCACATTACAAGCATTTAATGATATCGTCTTGAAGAACAAAGCTTATGTGGATTTGATTGTGGGTGACATTTACAAGCACAAAACATACTATATGGGACTTGTTGATGACAATAACAAAGTGAATTTCTATGACGGCTGGATTCGCGTTGTTGACCCTGACGGTAAAGAATTTGCAAGATTCAAGGCAAGAGATTATCTCAATCATATTGCCGAAGGTGTGGAATCCTGGACTTATATAAAATTCCCATATTTGAAGAATGTGGGCTGGAAAGGATTTGTTGATGGCAAGGACAGTGGGGTTTACAGGGTTGCACCTCTGGCAAGGCTCAATGCCTCAGATGGAATGGCAACACCAATTGCCCAGGAACACTATGAAAAATTCTATGCGACATTGGGTGGTAAACCCGCTCATAATACACTTGCCTTGCACTGGGCAAGAGTCATTGAGGCAATGCAGGCAGCAGAAAAAATGGTGGAACTGATAAATGACCCGGAAATCCTTGATCCGAAGATAAGAAATATGGATTTCAAGACTCCAAAAGTAGGAATTGGCGTGATTGAAGCACCAAGGGGAACACTGTACCATCATTATGAAACCGATGAAAAGGGAAGACTTACTAAGGCAAATTTGATTGTTGCAACGGTAAATAATTCTGCAGCGATCAATATGTCCATTGAAAAAGCAGCAAGAAATTTAATCAAGAATGGTGTAGTAAATGATGGTCTATTGAATATGATTGAAATGGCATTCCGCGCCTATGACCCCTGTTTTGCCTGTGCTACTCATAACTTGCCTGGTCAGGTTCCAGTTGAGATAAAAATCCATAATACAAAAGGTGAGGTTATCAGAACGATAAAAAACTGACAGCCTGATACTGTTTTAATCCCCCAAAATCCCCCTTTTGAAAAAGGGGGATTTTTCTTTGTTGTTATTTTGTGCTCTTGGATTGTCTTGTTAATCTCTTGATTATATCAATCTTCGGAGTATAATTACCAAGATGAAAAAACTGCTCCTCGGCATTGGTAATGAACTCTGCGGTAATGATGCTTTAGGCATAATCATCGCTAAAAGATTAGAAAAGGATTTTCCTGGATATGATTTAAAGACCGGCGCCTTCACTGGGATAGATTTTCTTGAAGCGATTGAAGGTTATGACGAGGTAGTTGTCATTGATAGTATATTCCAGCAAGATTCTCCGGTTGGCTCTGTGATTGAACTTAAAATAGAAGAGTTTGCCGGTTTGAGAGGTTTTTCTTATGTGCACAGCCTGAACCTTGGTTCTGCAATTGAGCTTGGCACGCAGTTACAGCTTACACTACCAGAAAAGATCCGGATTTTTGGCATTGTCATAGACAGGAAAGGAGATATTGGAGAAACCCTGAGTCCACTCATAAACGAAAGGCTGGATAATATAATACTGGCACTGAAATCAA
>JBDRWH010000208.1:0-3148 GCA_039802325.1 Caldifarciminota bacterium | reverse complement strand
ATTTGGTCTTGAGTAATCTTTCATACGAGGCAAGCGCAAATCTAATAAAGAATCTCCTCGGAGAAGACACCAGGGAAGAATTGATAGAATATATTTTCTCACGAGCCAGCGGGAATCCATTCTTTATTGAGGAACTCTGTCGCCAGATCGTAGAAACAGGCATTCTAAATGACAAAAAAGGACTGGATTTTGAGAAAATCACGCTGCCCGGTTCAATTGAAGCAGTGGTGACTGCTCGCTGCGACGGGCTTTCAAAAGAAGCAAAATATTTACTCAAGATTGCTTCAATCATTGGCTGTTCTTTTCCCAAAAACCTTCTGGAAGAAATAGTCAAAGAAAAAGAAGTATTCAATCACCTCGGAGAACTGGAAGTATCTGATTTGCTTGTGCGCGTTGCTCAAAAGAACGATATCTACTACACATTCCGCCATCCAATATTTCAGGAAGTTACTTATCGCAGTCTTCTGAAGAGTGAGCGGATAATCTATCATAAGATCATTGCCGAAACAATTGAATCAAAATTCTTGAATGTTATGGAAGGAAGCGCCAGTCTATTAGCACACCATTATCACGAATGCAAAGAGTTTCTAAAAGCAACAGACTTTGCCTTACAAGCTGGCGATCAGGCAGCAAACCTTTATGCAAATGAAGAGGCAACCAGACACTATGAACTTGCTGCTAATATTTCTGAAGACAAAGGGAAAAAGGCGGAAGCACTGGAAAAACTTGCTGACATACTATTCCTGAAATCTACAGAAACCTCCAAGATTTTGAGTTTTTATGAGCAGGCGAGAAATCTAACCACGGACAGATTAGTAAAAGCAAGAATCAGTGGTAAAATAGCAAATGTTTATCTACGTACCGGCCAGATTGATAAGGGAATTGAAATCATGCAATCAACGATAAAGGAAATAGAAAATGCAGACTCCTTTGTTCTCTCACAACTTTCTTATCAACTTGCTGATATACTGCTGGAATCAAAATCAGAATCAAAGCTGGCAGAACAAACCGCTGATTTTGGAATTCAGGTTGCAAAAAAAATAAAAGACGAGAAAGCAGAGGCTCTGGGTATTAGAATTAAGGCACAGATCTTATGGCGCCAGGGTAGAACTGATGAAGCCTTAAGAATTATGAATTCCAGTCTGCCTCTTTTTGAAAAAATGGAAGACCCAAAAGTTCAGGCATCCTTTTATCTTTTAATGGGTTCAGTGTATAGAAGTGCAGGCGACTTGAAGAAGGCAATTGAATACTGCCAGAAGTCAAATGAGATAAGTCAGAGAATTGGTAACCAGCGGTTCCTCGCGCTTGGCTATAATAACCTCGGTATATACTATGAACTGAGTGGCAATATGGAGTCGGGATTAAAATTCTATGAAAAAAGTCTGGAAATCCGAAAGAAACTTGATGACAAAAGAGGCGAAGCCATTGGCTATTTTAATCTGGGCACATTAAGAATAAGAATTGGTGAAAAGAACAGTGCCCTGGAAAATTATGAAAATGCCCTCAAGATTGCGCGTAAAATAAACGATATCCGCACTTTTTTCAATTGTCTGGTCGCAATCGCAACTAATGTGATTGAAAATAACGAATCAGCAAAGTCATTAGAATATCTTAAGGAAGCTGAAAAAATATTTAAGGAAAAAAATGAGCAGTGGATGGAATGTGAGATTTTGCATTTTTATGGCAAATATTTCCTTCACACGCGTGAATACAAAAAGGCTAAGGAGCATATTCAAAAAGCAATCAATCTTGTAAAAATGCAGGAAAATAAGGAACTGCTCGGACGTTATTATTCTCTGCTTGCTGATATTTGTTTAAATGATAATGATATTCAAGCAATCCACTATGCACAGGAAAGTTTAAAGATAAGTCAACAATCAAACGATAAAGAAATAGAAATCTATTCTTTGCAGGTTTTGGGCAAAGCGCAAGCAATATTTAGCAAAGATTTAGAAAATGGTGTTAAATTGATAAAAAAAGCGATAACCCTTGCGAAAGAATCATGCCTTGAAATTCACTATGCTGATGGATTGTTAGCACTTGGTGAGGTAATGACCCTTGAAAAAAATACAAAAGTCGCATTGAACTATCTTACACAGGCAAGAAAGATATATCAAAAATTTGACTATCAGGTAAAATTGGAACAAACAAAAAGTCTTCTTGAAAAAATCACCAATTAGAGCGTTTTCTATTTGGGGCGGTTTGTTAGCAACGGCACACCGCTTTCCGTCATTACAAAATATACTGGTTTGTGAATATATCCACCATACCTTGAGATAATATAATCTACATAAGCAATTGTTTCAGGGATAGAAGGCACTCTATTCATTCTCTTCACAATACCGGGTCCTGCGTGATATGCAGCAAGAGTTAACTCTAAATCGCCATCAAACATAATGAAAAGGTCACGCAGAAATCTTATTCCACCTTTTATGTTTTGTTCAGGGTCAAATGGTTTTTTCACACCCAGTCGCCTTGCAGTCTCAGGCATTAACTGCATCAAGCCCATTGCCCCACTTCTGGAAACCGCCCTGGGATTGAAATGCGATTCTTTTTGAATTATCAATTTCACAAGTAATGGATCCACATTATAGATCTGGGAGTAGTGGTTAATAATGTGGTCATAATCATTTACTTCGTTCTCATTTTCCACACTCTTTTCTGTTCCTAACTGTGGCAGATTTGTAAAAAAGACATTTTCAGACTGCTGATAAACATTCAACTGGCAGAATAACAGCACCAAACCCATACTAAATTCTATTTAAAATAATTTACTTGTCAATAGTTCAAAACATGTTCTATTTCAAAGAACCTTGCACAAGAATTGTCCGGTGTAGGAATTTCTATACCGCACCACATCTTCTGGTGTACCGGTGCAAACTACTCTTCCGCCCTCCTCCCCACCTTCAGGACCTAAATCAATAATCCAATCTGCGCACTTGATCACTTCAAGATTATGCTCAATTACAATCACTGTATTACCACGGTCAACAAGTTTGTTTAATACATCCAGAAGCAATTTTACATCCTCAAAGTGAAGACCGGTGGTTGGTTCATCAAGAATATATAATGTCCTGCCGGTTGCAATCTTTGAGAGTTCTTTGGCAAGTTTTATACGCTGGGCTTCTCCACCTGATTATGTTGTCGC